>CAZOOR010000076.1:0-12235 GCA_964581505.1 uncultured Hyphomicrobiales bacterium | reverse complement strand
TATTAGAACTAAATTCCATTGTTCCTTGTGGAAGTTGTATTACCATACTTAAATTTTCAAATTTAACTTCCATTTCATAATCCTTATGACTTACAGCTTTTACAAGATATAACACAGTACCTTTATATGTCATAACTATGTTGAATTTTTGTCCATTAACATCTTGAATTACTGTCGAATTAGTGATAACCGACTGCCTATATTCTTTTCCTTTTTCAAGGTTTAACGATAATTTAGTTTTCTGAGAATTACAGGATGTCAAAATAAACATTACAATAATTAGATTGAAAACTTTCCTCATTTTATATTTGTTTAGTTTAATAATCACTACTCCATTTAATTATTTATAACACCTATATAAACGCAATATAATAAATATAACGCATATAATTTGTATATATCAGTTTATACATCTATATTTTTCTACAATTGCATTTGATGTAAGTTAGAGCATATTGCAGGAAATGGAACATCCGGGACAAATTAAGGTCTGCGTAATCAGAGAGAGACGTAGCATTACAATGGCAAAATAATATATATAGCACTTATTAATAAACTCCGATTGTTCTATGCAGTCGGTTTTTTTTGATTGGAATAATGTAAAGCAAATAGCAGCGCAAGATGGATTGTGATAGTGAAAAAAACTATTTGCTAATTAAAAATTTTATATCCCTCTCTACCATAAAAAACGAGGGATATTAATTAATACATTAGACATATCTGTCAATTTTTCTTAATTAATTCCCGGCATATTATTATTCCGGTGCGAACGTTGTTGCCGGATTCAAGATTAAGCATAATAAACGACTATTCCAAAAAGCGTCGAATATATCCACAAATTGGCAAGCAAGAAATTTATCAAAATGAATAATATTTAATTTTATTTTCTATTTATTTTTCACATTTTTCAGGATATAAACGACATTGTCTGTCGCTTGATTTTGTATATTATAACTCAGATAATGTAATAATAAGGAGAAATTATGATTTTAAGCACTGAAAATCAGAGAAAATTAGTCAAAAAGCGGAAAGCATTCGACGAAATTTCTGCAAAACTGAAACAGGAATTTTTCGGATTGGACAAAACTATTGACGAGATAATGAATTCGATTCAATCCTGGTATCTCTTTGCAGAGTATCAGACAAGACCTCTTGTAGTAAATCTTTGGGGGATGACCGGTACCGGAAAAACATCAATTGTCAAACGACTTTCTCAACTTTTGGATATGGAAAACTATTATATTCATACTGATATGGGAGAGCAGATTGACGCTTATTCTTGGAATGCGAGAAATAAGTTCGAGGAAGCAATCACTTTTAAAGATAAGCAAAAATGTATAATCTGTCTTGACGAGTTTCAACTTTCCAGAACTGTTAAAGGCACGGATGAAATTGACCGTACTAAAATCCGCTTATTTTGGGAATTGCTTGATACGGGAATAATAAGCACAAAGGATTTATTAAGCAACAATTACGACGAACTACAGGCTTTATACAATATACTCAAGCAGTGTCTTCAAAATAATATTGAGGTTAAAAACGGCAAAATCATTAAAGGAAAACAAAATTATATTTCGATAATGAAACATGCCGAAACATACCACGCTTTATGGAATTTGGAACTTGATTTCGATGAACCGGGTGATGAGCTGCATTTCTTACCGATATCATACAGAAAAGAACTTTTTGAATTGTTCACCGATTTATTTGATAATTCTTTAGAATTTGAGAGATATCTGCTCAGTCTTGACGGCAAAGGCACAATGAATCTGTTGAATGATGCTATCACTAGAAGTCAAAATAACAAAGAAGTTGATTTGCGAAAGGCATTAATTTTTGTTATCGGCAATCTAGATGAAGTGTTTCAAATGGCAGGAGAAGATAATCCTGATATTGACCCCGATATATTTTACAAGTACACTCTGAAAATAAACAGTACACAAATTAAGCAGGGATTAGCTAAAAGATTTCGAATTGAGCAAATTGCACGGTTGGGAAATAATCATATCATCTATCCCGCTTTGAGCAGTACTGCCTATCGTACACTAATTGATTTTGAGTTACAAAAAATTTCGGCAAGATTTATTAAGCAGACTTTTGCCGAATTAATTTTTGATAAATCAGTTAATGAACTAATTTTCAAAGAAGGAGTGTTCCCGTATCAAGGTGCAAGACCGGTTCTAACATCTATAGTTCGATTAATTGATGCGAATATCGGAAATGTTATTGCCGTTGCCCTGGAGAAATATCCCGAAACCGATAAGTTTATTTGGTCATTTAACAACGGTGAACATCAGATTGATTTCGTATTAAAAGATAATATATTATATAGATTGAAAATCAAAGCCAATTTAATGCTTGATTCTTATAGAATGCCGAAAAACAACGACAAACAAGCATTGATTGCTGTTCATGAGAGCGGGCATGCGATTGCAACCGCACTGTCAAGCAGAATATTACCATCGAAAATCATTTCGGTTAGTCCACTCGATAATTTAGGCGGCTCGTGTCAAGTTGATTGGCCCGATGAAATAATTAGCAAGCGAAACATAAGACACAGAATCATTTCTATGCTTGGCGGTTATATTGCCGAGAAATTGATTTTCGGTGAGGATAATTTATCGCGCGGTTCCGGTTCCGACCTTGCTCAGGCATCATTTGTGGCAAATGATGCAATTAAACGAAATGGCATGGGGGCGACTTTAAAATTTATCGATTCAAATGAATTTATTCCTGTTCTTTCATCACAACTGACAAAAGAAATGGAAAATGATGCAAGTATTCTTATTGAAAGTTGTAAGGTGGAAGCAGAACAGATTCTCCGAAGAAATATTAAACTGTTAACTGAAATGGCAAAATATCTTACTACTCATTCTAATATGAAAAAAGAACAGATTAGGAAATTTATTGTTGATTATTCTAATGAAGAATGGGTAAAAAAAGAAGGATTTATTGAACCTGATAAATATTATACTTATAGAGATATGCTGTTTAATTACAGTAATGGAAAGTGAGAATAAATGAATAGTTACAGAAGGATTTTAGATAAAAAACAAATTAACGACAGGGTGAAGCATCTGATAGATAAGGGCTTCGAGATGTACAGTGAATCGTCGGGAGAAACTGATAAATACATCATATTGAGACGCAATGAAGACGAAATGGAAGCAGAAATTCATATCGAAATGGGAACAGCTACGTTTAAACTTCACCGTATCCCAAAGGAGGAATGGTGCTGGTGCGGAACAACTGCCAAAGACTGGGAATATGTTAATGATGATGTAGATAAAAGTTATCCTGATGCACATTGGATATGTAAAAAGTGTGGCAAATATGCTGCTGATGCTGATGATTAGAATGCATTATTTCAATTTTATTAATTTTTAAAGGAGTTTAAAATGTTGAACAATAACGAGAATTCGGATTTTGAGAATGCCATTGAGGTTAACAGTGTGCCGGAAGAATATATACTGCTTAATATTTTGCATCCGGACGGTTATAAGCTTATTATGCAACAGCTATTGTTCAATAATGAGAAACCGTATGACCGTCTTGACATTCTGCTGAACGACGGTACGGAAAAAAGTTATTACTTTGATATAAACTCGTTTTTTGGCAAGTATTGATAGAGATTTTAATGTTTAAACAAAATAATTTAATACTATTTTTGGGCGTTTGTAAATTTTTTTATTATATTTATTTTTTATCCATTGACAACAAGAAATTAAAATGATTACAGTTAATAAATTTTGGCAAATATTTTCGGATTCTTTCAAGAAGGTAAAAGAAGTACAATATCCATCTAAAAGTTTTATAGATATTTACAGATATAATAGAACATATACCGAGTTCACTAATAGGGTTTATGATAAAATCTTTAGTGAGATTGTTGCAGGAATTAATGCAATTCCCGAGCAATCAAAACATATACTTGAACTGAATGTATTTGGCGATCAAAGAAGATTAGACCATTATTTCAGTTTTAGTCAAAACGGAAATTCTTTTAATATCGCTATTGAACAAGAAAACAGCTTTACTCAAAATGTATGTAACGAAGAAATACCTAAATTACTGGAACTTGACAAAAGTGGCAAATCAGATATTTCTGTTTTAGTGTGGGGGTATAATGTTCAATTGCAAAATGTAAATCCTGAACAAAAGGTAACTAAAATTATTGATTGTTTAAGGCAGAATGATGTAAAACTAAACGGGAGATGGCTTGTAATTTTAGGGCCTGGATATTTTTCAGGTTATCAGGATTATTTGAATATACTCATGAATAACAATTATGATTTTTTGGCTTATGAAATTGATAAAAATACTTTAGAATTTAAAGAATTAGAAAGATTAAATACAGTTCAAGAATTGTTGTGAGAGAGGTCATATAAATGAAAGATATTATTTGATAATTAAACACATTTGTTTTATTAGAAATAAATCATTACTTTATACATTAATTGAAATAGATTACTGTAATGATAGTTATTTGTTATTTTTTTTATTTTATTTAGGAGGTGTCGGATGAATAAAATTTCTATTATTCAAAAGCGTGAAATAGCTAATGAAATCTTATCATCAAAGGATGGTAAAATTTCGCCAAAAACAGAACAATTTCTTAATTCAATTGATAATACTGTATCTCAAATTAAAGACACAGTCAAAGATGAAGACTTTAAAAACGCATTGTCAACTACACAAGAAATTGTAGATACAGTATCCACTATTTTTGAATGTGCAATGGAAACAAGAATTGCCATAAAAGAATTAGATGTTGTGCTAAAGCAAATGGATCTGTCAGTTGAAAAGGATATAAATGATTCAAATATTAGCTTAGAAAAATTTAAGACTACTGCACCAATTCTTGCAAAACATTTAGATGACATATCAAATAGAATGGATAAAATTCTTGACCATGTTTTATTAATTGATCCCAAAACGTGTGGTGAAGATGATCTTAAATTACGAACAAAATTGATTGATATGGTTAATGATAATTCTAATAAAATTAGCAATTTATTATTACAACTTATGAGTTTATAATTATGAATAATGTAGAAAAAAATCAAGAACAAATTGATCAAGCATTAAAGGATGCGCTTACATTACAAAAAGAACTATCTGAGATTAATCGAATGGCAGCAAAAGTTTCCGATAAATTCACTGAAATAGGTTCAAATATAAAAAGATCATCAAAAGAACTCAATAAGTTAACAAAAACGATTGCAGGATTTACAAAATACAAAAAAGATGCTGAAATAATTGGCGATCTGACTGAAATTGGTTTAGATGCGATTGGCACAATTACTGATAAAATGGGTAGTTGGTTTGCAGAAAGAAAGAAAAATAAAAAGCTAAACGAGTTATTGCCTTATAAAAAGAAACTTGCAAGTGAAAAAATCGATTTTCTTAATACTACACTCCCTAAAATTAGCAAAGACAAATATAAAATGATTAGAATTTGTAAAAATGATGCACCGACTATTTTAGATTACAATGATACAAATAGACTAGAATTAGTAAAAGAAGGATTACATAATGGATTTGAGGCATATTTCATATTAGAAAATCTTGAGCGGGTCTGTATTTTTATGAAAGCAGAATTCAATGCATGGCTTCAAGAAAAGCATCAGAGTAATTTAATTAGTCCAAATGCAAAAATTACTTTTAGAAATTGTGTCAAGCAATTAGTTGAATGGAGCAAATTGCCGGAAAATAAAATTGATTATTCATTGATCACTTCTTTATCCGTGGGTTCCATACTTTTACTAACAAATAAAGAAATACAAGATGTTGCTATTTTAGATTCCAAAGTCAAATTATTAAGTAATAATTTGGCATATTTAAATATAAAGGCGTCATTAATGCCTTTCAATACAAATGCTAATGAATTTAAAGAATTATCTAATAAAATACTATCTGATAGCGAATTAGTTTCTAATAAAATCAGAGTAAAAAAAGGAAAACTATTAAGAAATACAATTTTGATAATAATAATAATTATTATTATCCTTTTTTTTATTTTCTATACTTAAAATTTAATAATTTTATTACACAAAGTATACTGTATAATTAAATTAATAAGAAGGTAAACAACTATGATACTTGGTCCAACATCAGTTTATAAATGCCCGAAATGTGGAAACCTTTTTAAAAATTCATCTGTAAAGAGTAGTTTTTCAATGGGTGGATTTTTATATTCAGATGGTCAGTTGATTGAATCAATGGCACCCAAATCCCTAACTCTTACTAAATGCCAAAAATGCAACACTTATTTGTGGTTAAATAAATTGGAAGATATTAACACTAAAAAATGGCAGCATCCGATAAAGCCGGAATGGAGAAAGGCAGATTTTGCAAAGTTTTTAACAATTGAGGAAAATTTTGATGCACTTAAGCAAGGAATAGCTGAAAATAAAGATGAAGAAAAATATATTCGAAAGCAAATATGGTGGGAATACAATGATAGGAAAAGTGAAAATCAAAAAATGTTTATTGATGAAAATGACGAATTGATGTGGAGAGAGAATTGCATAGCACTATCTAAGCTTTTAAATTTCAATGATACTAATCAAAGAATAATGATAGCAGAAATAAATAGAAACTTAGGGAACTTTGATAAATGTATTGATATAATCAACACCATTGATGATACAGAGATAAATTGGGTAAAAGAAAAGTATATAACAGAGTGCAAGAAAAAAAATAAATGGGTTATACTATTGAATAATCCTATGGAATCATTTCCGACTAGGACAAACTCTCCGGAAGTTGAATCACCGGAACCGGACACTGATGATATCCTGTCAAAAGATGATACGCATACTCAGGAAAAACCAATTAAACTTCCGAAACTGGACATTGGGCGTCTTATGGACTAGAATTACATCATTACGTAGGCAATAATGATTGGTATTACATACAATACGAAGACAAAGATAAATATCTAGTGCATATTGCAGGAAATGGAATATCCGGGTCAGATTAAGGTCTGCGTAATCAGAGAGAGACGTAGCATTACAATGGCAAAATAATATATATTGCACTTATTAATAAACCCCGATTGTTCTATACAGTCGGGGATTTTTTTTAATTAATAATATTATCTTGCTATTGATTAATTGTTCCCACTTCGGTAAGTACTAATCGGAACTCTTTCTTGTATATTCCAGTAAGATAAATGATTTGTTTTCGGTTAATTCAAGGACTTGGCGATTTACTTGCTCGAAATTGTGAGTATGCAAATATCTATTAATTTCTTGTTCGTCAACGTCTTTTGCGATATCGGAAAGCTGTTCGAGTGACTTGTATCGTGTCGAAGAGACAAATGTCGTTTGCTTGTTTTCTTGGATTATTATTGCAATAGTCCCATTTTGTTTGAGAGTATTGATTACTTTGGATAAAGTTTTGTACGGAGCAACATATTCGAGTATAAGTCCCAAAAAGAATAAATCAATATTATTAATCGCTAGCTCGTCTCGCTCAATATCAATATTAATAGTATGCAAGCACTTAATACAATTGCCAAATCTACTTTGTGCAATTTCCAGATAGTCGGGGTTAATGTCAATTGCATAAACGGCTATATCTGAACTGCAATCAATATGTTCCAACCCATTACCGCCGGCACAGCCAAGCATAGCAAAAGTTTGTGGTTTATATTTTTCCAGACAATACTTTGTCAGCTTGCTCAATAACTGTAACTGCCCAATATCCGACATGTGATTTTCATAGTCGGAATAGGGTATATTTAGCCATGGATTTTTCATAGTTGTATTAAATTAAGTATTTGACTGCAAACATAATTAGAAACAGAAAATACTAATTAATATTTTATTATTTGTAATTACAATTAAATATTCTTACATTGCTATTTGGGATATTTATTACTTAGGATTGACGGATAGCGGCTAAACATTTATTTAGTCAAGGGCAATGAGATAAATATTATAAAATGCAGACTTTATTGGCATTAATAATTACAAATAATAAGATGAAAAATTGAATGACTTACTCCTTACTCCAGACTATACAAAGAAAATGCTGTTATTGATGAACGAAGCAAATGAAGGAATCGCCGAAAACGATGTTTTATTTCCTGTGCTGCCACTTCGCTATGAAGAGCAAATTTTAAATGAAATAAAATATCTTAACACACTGCTTGGAGTAGAACAACTGGAAAGCAAGCAATCGCCGAATAGGAATTTATCTAACCAAAAGCTGAAAGAAGAAATCAAAAAGTTGTGAACCGAAATTGACGAAAGTAAAAAAGAAAATACTTTATTGACACTCTCTGAAGCGGCAAATTATTTGAAAATCAGTAGTATAACATTATATAGACTAGTCAAGAATGGCACTTGACATCATAGCATCATTGGCAATAAAAAATATATAGACAAACAAGAAATTGATGATAAAATAACACTATCATTTCTTTTGTTGCCCTGTCATCCACTCACCACAAACTTATTTTTAAATATCTGGCACCATCGTTATTCAATTAGTATTTTTAAACAACGGAACAAAACTTCAAACAATATCAGTTATATGCAATTAATAATCCACCTGTTTTTAGAAAAAAACTACAATGAACCCCGGTAATGTCCCGGGGCTCCTCATTTTGTTTATTTCCATATTTTTACAGTTTTATCCTTGCTTCCGGTAACGAGTTTTTTATCAACATGGTCCCAATGAATGCCAAAATTAATTACGGCTGGCATACCCTCCGATGGAAAAATACTTACCATATCCATACTTTCAGTATAGGCACCAGACCCAACATACAATATAACATCTTTGCTTGCTGAAGCGAGTACGGTTTTTTTATTGTTAGAACTAAAACTTACGCTATTGACAGCATCAGAATGATCTGAAAAAGTACGTAACAGCTTTCCATCAGAAGCATTCCATATCTTGACGGTCTTATCATGGCTTCCTGAAGCGACTATTAGTTTTTCATCTTTAGATTTAATACAACTTACGCTATTGACAGTACCGGTATGCCCTGTTAGAGTACGGATATTATCTCCATTGGAGGCATCCCATATCTTTATGGTTTTATCATAGCTTCCTGAGACGAGTTTTGTGCCATCAGGGCTCCAATCTACGCACTTGACCCCTTCAGTATGCCCTGTTAGAGTAAGAATATTATCTCCATTGGAGGCATCCCATATCTTTATGGTTTCATCATAGCTTGCCGAAGCGAGCTTAGTGCCGTCAGGGCTCCAATCTACGCTATAGACAGCACTCGTATGCCCTGATAATGTACTTAACACATTTCCGGCAGAGACATCCCATATCTTGATAGTTTTATCCCAACTTGCCGAAGCGAGCTTGGTGCCGTCAGGACTCCAACTTACGCTGGTAACAGCGCTCGAATGATCTGATAAAGTATTTAACAAACTTCCATCAGTAGCATCCCATATCTTTATGGTTTTATCCCAGCTTCCTGAAGCGATTTTGGTGCCGTCAGGGCTCCAATTTACACTGGAGACAAAATCTGTATGCCCTGAAAGAGTCATATCAAGTATCCCTTGAAATTCAATATCTGGATTAAGCGTAAAATCTATTTCGTTGCTTTTTCTATCGTTTACCGTAACTGAAAGCTTTCCCGTTGTAGCTCCATCAGGCACTTCTACGATTATCTCTGTATCGCTCCAACTTGGATAAACTGTCGCATCTGCTCCGTTGAAATTTACTTTGCTCGTGCCGCGTTCATCTCCAAATGAAGTACCGCTGATTGTGATTTCATCGCCTTCTTTACCGAAAACAGGTCCATCATCAGTTATATGAGGGTATCTTTTTTGAATATCAATAACATAGGTGCATATAGAAGCAAATCTCAAATGATCCTCTGTGATCATGTTCAAAAGACTTCTTTCGCCGTATGTCAAGAAATCCTCACCATATACGTCGGTATTGCCTTCATCGGATTTTGGTTTGTATTCTTCACTATATGCTTTGATGTAAACCTTCCAGTGAACACTTTGAGGAGAACGGTCTTCTAATCCTTCTGCCGAAGCATACATATCTTTAAATTCTATCGCGTTCATTCTTACAGGATCTTCAGGGGCGTCTGGTGCGTCAGGATCTTGTAAGTCTTCAGGCATACTGAAATCATTCCTGTGCACTAATATAACGCCATCGCTATTTGAAACCAATTCTTTCTTTCTCTCAGGGTTCCAACAAACGCTATTGACAGCGCTGCTATGCCCTGATACAGTATGTAAAAGATCGCCGTCAGTGGCATTCCATATCCTGACAGTTTTATCATCGCTTCCAGAAGCAACAATAAGTTTTTCGTATTCATATTTGCAGCTCACGCTATTGACAGTACCGGTATGTCCTGTTAGAGTACGGATATTATCTCCATTGGATGCATCCCATATCCTGACAGTTTCATCATCGCTTCCGGATACGATCTTTGTGCCGTCAGAGCTCCAACTCACGCTATTGACACTTCCGCCATGCCCAAGTAGTGTACTTATCAGAATCTCGTCAAATGCATCCCATATCTTGACAGTTTTATCATCGCTTCCTGAAGCGAGCTTAGTGCCGTCAGGATTCCAATTTACGCTATTGACACTTCCGCTATGCCCTGATAAAGTACTTATCATCTCTCCGCTGGAGGCATCCCAAATTATGATAGTTTCATCATCGCTTCCGGAAGCGAGCTTAGTGCCGTCAGGATTCCAATTTACGCTATTGACACTTCCGCTATGCCCTGATAGAGTGCGCAACAAATTCCCGTCAAATGAGTCCCAAATCTTGATTGTTTTATCCGTGCTCCCCGTAGCGAGCTTAGTGCCATCAGAACTCATGCTTATGCTTGTAATATCATCGCCATGTCCGGATAAAGTATTCATAAGCAATACGCTTACTCTGTCCGTTGTAGCTCCGTCGGGCACTTCTACGATTATCTCTGAATCGCTCCAACTTATGTAATCGCTTGCATTTATACCGTTAAAACTAACGATGCTCGTGCTGCGTTCATCTCCAAATGAAGTGCCGCTAATAGTGATTCTATCGCCTGCTTTTGCACCCGCCGGTTCTATTTTGGCAATTTTCGGTAAAATTGATGCTATTACTATCTTTTCGATGTTCAAGGCGGCATAATCATGATTAGTCCCTTTAACAATTATTGAAACAGTGACAGCTCCGGAATTATCTTTTTTTATTGTCATTTTTTCGACAAACTGAGTCGGATAGTGAGCTTTTTGCCCATCTTTTAGATAAATCCGCATCATTGTGTTTTTATTGGAATTTGGGAACTCCATATTCTCAATTTCATTTATATTGAAATATTTTACGGTTCCGTCTTTTAAATTGAATTGTACTTTTAACTCCTGGGAAATTATTGAGCCGTAGGCAATGACAAACATCAATAGTATAATAATTTTTTTCATTTTATTTTCCTTATTTTATAATAATCATTTTTTTAGAAAGGACTTCGGTGCCGAAACGAACTTCATAAAAATATGTTCCATTGGGTACGCGCTGTTTTTCACTATCTAAGCAATCCCAAAGAAGAGAGTTTTTACCGGGTTGACAATTGGAACATTCCAACTGTTTAATAATTCTTCCGTTGTTATTATAAATTAAAATTACTACCGTACCGGATTGGGGAATCTCAAATTGAATATTCGTCTTTTCCGTTATTGGATTAGGATAATTGCCTTTAAGTTGCAAACCGTTTGATTGTTTATTGATATCCTCGACACCGGATACAATCTTAAATTCTATATTTTTAAAATCTGATATAGCTATTTTTTCTACATCACCATTTTTAAGATTAATCAACAGAGTGTCATTTTGTGCATAAAGTGAAGTAATCGCACAGAATACAACGAATAAAAAATTAATTGTTAATAGTCTCATTAAAACACCTCTTTATTTTGTTGTAATTTATTTATAAACAAAAATACATATAAATAAAATAATTAACAAACACCAATTAAAAATTACTGTTTGGAATAGAACAACTGGAAGGTAAGCAATCTCCAAATAAGAATTCATCTAATCGAAAGTAAAAAGAAAAATACTTTATTGACACTCTCTGAAGCGGCAAATTATTTGAAAATCAGTAGTATAACATTATATAGATTAGTCAAGAATGGAACTTTACATCATATCATCATTGGCAAGAAAAAATACATAGACAAACAAGAAATAGACGATAATATAAATGTAATTACAGGGAAAATGGGGAAGTAGAAAGCAATAGTGGGAAAGTGTAGGT
>CAZOOR010000075.1:0-12711 GCA_964581505.1 uncultured Hyphomicrobiales bacterium | reverse complement strand
GAAGCATAAAGCATTAATACATCTGCATTTTTATCTTGCTGAAAATATGTAAATAGTTGTCCGCCATCTTTTTGTAATCGCTTAAATTCCTTGTCAAATTCTGCTCCCCAAGTTTTACATTCAATCATTAAGTAGGCGGTATCTTCGTTTTTTCGGGTAATTAAAATATCTAATCTTCCACTTGTTCCGTGTCCTGTTTTCCAAGTTTTCTCTAATGTAATATTCTGAGGTTGATAACCTTTATCTAGTAGCCTGTTTACACATTCCAAAACGACCCAATTCTCTTTTTGTGAAAAATTCTGAGTTGTTTTGCTCTCTGTCTTAATTAGTTTTCCAAAGTTAAATTCTTGTTTGTCGAAATTAATCTCTATCGAATAATCATCATTGTATTTCTTTTGAAATATTCCTGATGTATTTTCCTTAGGTTTAAAACCTAATTTTATTATAAATTTTTTGTATTCCATAGCTACAATCAGAAATTAATTACATTTTGTTTAATACTATTGCTTTTTCAGATTGTTCCAACACATATATTACTCAACGCAGTATATCCGTAATACGCCGGCGCACACTGATTTCTTTATATTTATTATATGCCTTCACTGCGTTTCCATATTTGTTCATTAATTATTGAGCAATATAATAAATTTATTTTATAATTTTTATATTAAAAGGGAATGTTTAGCAATTTTTTTCTCTATATTAAAATTTATGCCTTGTAAATCACCACAAAGAATATTAAAACGTACTAATTTGCAAAAGATAATCTTTAAGGTAGAATATCTTGTTTTCTGTAGTTTCCTCCTTGCTATCCCACTAATAACAATTAAAATATTACAATTACGTTAAAATCCGTAAACAAATTATTTTTATTATGGAGATATAATGGCTGATTTTAAAGAGCAGGATATTATTAAAGTGCTGGGCAATGTAAAAGACCCCGATTTGGGGCATACACTCGGCGAAATGAATGCTATTCAAAAAGTAACGATAGATGATGAACTAATCAAAATTTGGCTGGAACTTCCCGGACCTATCGGCTGGGTTGCTAAATCAATCAATGACGAATGTGCCGCCGCTATCGAAAAATTTACCGGTGGTTTCCCGAACGAAATTATGTTTGCGGAACGCAATCCCGATATTGGCGATAGAACAATTTTGACAAAAGTAAAGAATATTATTGCTGTCTCGTCCGGCAAGGGCGGTGTCGGCAAATCTGCAATTGCATCGAATATTGCCGCCGCACTGCACAGGCATGGCGCAAAGGTGGGTGTTCTTGATGCCGACATCACTGGTCCCAGCCAGCCGACAATGTTCGGAGTTACGGGACAGGCTTTTGAAGCAGAGGAAACGGCAGACGGCAAAACAATTGCATATCCGGTCGATAGTATGGGTATTAAAGTTGCCTCAATGGGCTTTATGCTCGACCGTGATGATGCGGCAATACTCCGCGGACCGCTACTTTCCGGCTACTTTGCATTAATGTTTGAGCAAATCGAATGGGGTGAACTTGACTTCCTCGTACTTGATTTGCCGCCGGGTACGGGCGACATTCAATTGACTATGACGCAGAAATTGCCGCTTACAGGTTCGCTTATTGTAACAACGCCGCAGGAAATATCAGTGGCAGATGTACGCCGTGCAATTTCGATGTTCCGCAAAGTGAATGTGGACATTCTCGGCATTGTAGAGAATATGGCTTACTTTACACCCGACGATATGCCCGATAAGAAATATTATATTTTCGGTAAGGACGGTGGTAAAAACGTAGCCAAAGAAAATGCTATTACATTCCTCGGTGAAGTACCGCTCAATATTAATATGCGTGAAGCGAATGACGGCGGTAAGCCAATTGTACTCGCTGACGAAGATTCATTGCAGAGTAAAACCCTGACGGAAGTAACGGCAAATATGGTTAGGGAAATCCGCAAAGTGAATTACAACAAGTTGAAAACGGGAAATGTAGAGATTAGCATATAGAATGAACCCGACAAATATCAATAGAGGGATAGACTGTTATTGTCTATCCCTTTTTGTTTAATTAATCACATCTTCACAAACTTATACATCCTCCCGCCGATACGGATAAAATACACACCCGCCGCCAAAGCCGAAATATCCAGACGAATATATCCCCCTTCGGAGCAGGCGGGGGAGGATAAAACTACATTACCAAGGACATCATACACTTTAACCGCATCCTTCAGGGTGCGGTTTGGTATTTTTGTGTTTTCCTCCCTCGCCCTTTTGGAGAGGGCTGGGGTGAGAGTCGGCTTGCAGACGCAGTCTGACGGAGTGTTTGGCTGTTTGAAAACTCAGGGCTATTTGTGTTCATAAACAAAACCGCACCTTAAAAGATGCGGTTTAAATACAAATACTAATTGTGTTCTATTTATGTTCGACAAAAATATTGCTGGCTACTTCAAATCCGATAATTTTTTCTTTTCCGCTATATTGAATTGTCATCGGACCGTTGAAAGGTTCCTTTGCCTTCAAAGTAAGTTTTGTTCCGGGCATTAGTTCAATGCTCTCGAGATAAGCTAATAGTTTTGGGTCTTTATCGCATAATCGACTAATAACGCATACAGCACCCTTGTCAAGTACACTTAAAGGTAATTCGTCAATAGAAGGCATATCGCCATCTTTTGTAGGGATTGGGTGTCCGTGTGGGTCGAACTTCGGGTCGCCCAATTGTTCGGTGATTTTTTCGACAAATTCTTCGGAAATAAAATGCTCCAGACGACAAGCCTCGTCATGCACTTTGTCAAGGGAAAAACCAAGTTTTTCGAGCAGATATGTCTCTAATAATCTATGAAAACGAATAATTTGCAAAGCAACTTTTTCACCGCTTTCAGTTAATGTTACGCCTTTATATGAATTATAGTCCGCTAAATTCATTTGAGCTAATCTTTTCAGCATACCGGTAACGGAAGCGCCGGATACTTTTAACTCCTTAGCAATCTCAGTGGTTGATACCGAGCCGAATTTTTGCAACTTATAAATAGTTTTTACATAATCCTGTACTGCTTGACTAAGCATTTCAATTCCTCAATTTTTTTAGAATATAAAAAATAATTATCAAATTCATTTCTAATGTAAAAAAAATATTACACTACACCAAATAGCAATAGCAAATATTTAATACTGACAGCAGATATAATTGCTATTGTTAATGTGAAGACCGCCGTCATCAGTACGGCTTTTTTGCCGAATTCCTTCCATAATACTCCGAATGTTGCCAGACAGGGAATATACATAATCAAAAATATTGTAAGAGTTACGGCTTGATTGACAGATAGACCAATATCGGCAACAGTAGTAACATTCATTGCTTGTGTGGACATCACAATAATTAATTCCTTACGCAGAAATCCAAAAAGCAATGTCGAACCGAGTTGTTCGGGAAGTCCGAGTACCGTATTTACTAGCGGCGCAGAAATACTATTGATTATATTGCTGATATGAAAATATTCCAGCCAACCGAGTGCAATACTACCAACTACCAATAATGGCAAAGCGGCTCTTAGAAATTCACGTACATTAAAATATGTTTTCTTATACGTTGTATGCAGACTCGGGAGTTTTAGTGTCGGTACTTCCATAACCAAACCGGTAGGTTTAGACATAAAATGCGACAATATTTTCCCGTTCAGTGCAATAACAAACAGAACAAAAAGCAAAATTCCTGCTGTCCATAATGGTCCTGTGAATGCCGCAGAGAGGGCAAATATCACGGTCAAACGCGCCGAACAAGGAATGAAATTTAGCAAGATACCTGTAATTAGTCTATCTCGGCGATTATCAATTATCCTCGTTGCATATATAGCCGGTACGGTACAGCCTATACCCAAAATAAACGGAGCAACAGATTTACCATGAAGACCTATTTTGTGAAATAGCCCGTCCAACAAGAAAGCAATGCGAGCCATATATCCCGTATCCTCGAACAAAGAAGTCAATATTAATAACGGCAAAAAATACGGGAGAACAATGCCAATTGCTCCTGTGAATCCCTGCCATATACCGTCAATAGTCAGCCAAAGAAATGGGTATGCACCCGAAAGTGATTCGTAGAGTGGTGGCACTTTTTGCAGAATCGGTTCAATTAATTCCGTAATAAAATTGCCGATATGAAAAATTGTAACAAAATACAGAACGGCAAACACAGCCATAAACACATATCCCCAGAAAGGGTGCAACAACCAATTGTCAATTTTATCAACGAGAGGATATTGTTTTTTGCGAGTAATTTTTGAAACACTGTGTGTAAGCTTCATCGCGATATGATGACGCTCGGACGCAATGGCTTCGAATGTATCCTGCCTATGCAATCGTTTTGTTTCAATATGAATATCTTTTATTATATCATCTACGTCCCAGTCTATGTCTTCACATAGAATATCGGGGTTTTCGATTAATTTTGTTGCATAGAAAAATGGACTGATGCGTTTACCATCAACTTTATCCTTGATTTGTTTCTCGACTTTTCGGATAGCATCTTCGATATGATGAGAAAATTCAGGACGATTTGCATTGTAATTCTGCGTCCCTACTATAAGAGCGGCTTTATCAATCAAGTCTTTGACGCCCTTTCCGAATAGTCCTGTAGTTTTTATAACGGGAGTGCCGAGAATTTGTTCGAGATGTTGAGCATCAATATCTACACCATATCTTTGTGCTTCATCTTGCAGATTGAGGGCGACAACCATAGGAATACCAAGTTCAATAAGTTCTATCGTCAATTCGATACTACGGGAAAGCAATGTGGAATCAACCACATTGATTATCAAATCTACGTCATTCTCCAAAAGGAATTGAACTGTAACCTCCTCCGCTTTGTCCACGGGATTTAGGGAGTACAAACCCGGCAAATCAATAAGGCGATATGTTTGGAAGCCTACATTGATTAATGATTCTTTGATAGCAACGGTTGTACCGGCAAAATTTGAAGTTGATGTCTTAATGTCCGAAAGCACATTGAATAATGTACTTTTGCCCGAGTTGGGCTGACCGACTAATGCTATTGTTTTATGCTTCATACTTGACCATAATTTTTCCTGCCAAATTCCTGCCGACCGCAAGTTTTGTAGAACCGGTTGTAATATTTTTAACAAGAATAGCCCCCCAAGGTGGACTATTCAATTTCATAACAATATCAGACTGCCTAATTCCAATAGATAAAAGCCGTCTCTTTGCCTCACGTCCCGCCAGAATATCATCGACAAGCAATTCTATATTTGCTGGCGCATCATATAAACTCATACTTTCCAAATCATCAAATCCAAAATATTAGATAATGCTAAAAACAAAAATAGATAAAACTAACAAGATTGCAAAATTCTAATCAATATTGTAATCGTTCTGTTGTTTGCAAAAATGTTGAAAAATTTTTCCACAATTTGAAATGTTTTTTGTCCTTACTCTTTTTTTATACAACTATTTTATTTATGTTTGAATTTACAGTTTTAAACTATCCGAATACAAAAATTTATGAGCACAAAGAAACAAAAAAATACGAAGTACATATTTATAACAGGTGGCGTATTATCATCGCTTGGCAAAGGCATTGCATCTTCCTCATTAGGGCTTCTGCTGAAAAAACGCGGCTATTCCGTTACAATTATGAAGCTTGACCCCTATATAAATGTGGACCCAGGTACGATGAACCCTTTTCAGCACGGAGAAGTATATGTAACTGATGACGGCACGGAAACGGATTTGGATTTGGGGCATTACGAACGATTTATTGCTCAATCGCTCGGAATACACAATAATGCTACTACCGGACAGGTCTATTTTGCTGTCATTGAAAAGGAACGTAAGGGAAAATATCTCGGGAAGACAGTGCAGGTCATTCCTCATATTACAGATGAAATTAAAAAACGTATTAAGTATTTCGATGGTGAAGTAGATTTTGTGTTAATTGAAATAGGTGGTACGGTCGGCGATATAGAGTCCCTGCCATTTCTTGAGGCGTCTCGTCAAATATTATTGCGCGAGCCGGATAATTCAATGAGTATTCATCTAACTTATGTGCCTTACATAAAGTCCTCCGGTGAATTAAAAACAAAGCCGACACAGCATTCAGTCAAAATGCTGATGGAATACGGTATTACGCCAACAATTCTAATTTGCAGAACGGAACATAAACTCTCGAAAGACGAACGCTCGAAAATCGCTTTGTTTTGCAATGTAAACGACGAATCTGTAATTGAAGCTCTGGATGTGGACCATACTATTTATGAAGTACCCCTGATTTTTGCAAAAAGCAAATTAGATGAACTTGTCCTTAACAAGTTTAATCTGAAACTTCATCAACCTGATTTGGATACTTGGAAAAAATTTGTAAAAAAAATCATCAATCCCAAGCACAAAGTCAATATCGGGCTTATCGGTAAATATACTAAATACAGAGATTCGTATAAAAGTATTCTCGAAGCGTTCATTCATGCCGGTTCAATAAATGATACGGAAGTCAATGTAGAACTAATTGATGCAGAGAAAATCACAAAAGATAATGCCGGCGAATTTATTGCCGCTCTTGACGGAATTCTTGTTGGTCCGGGATTTGGCTCCCGCGGAATTGAGGGCAAGATTAATGCGATTAAATATGCAAGGGAAAACGGTATTCCTTTCTTTGGTATTTGTTTAGGTCTGCAATGTGCCGTCATTGAATTTGCACGCAATGTTTGCGGTATCAAAGATGCAAATTCTGCCGAATTTGACAAAGATGCACATTGCGTAATTGATTTGATGGAATCCCAGAAAGCAGTAAAAGACAAAGGCGGTACTATGCGTCTCGGTGCTTATCCCTGCAAGGTGCAGAAAGGTACAAAAGCATATAACGCTTATAAGGCTGTGGATATTTCCGAAAGACATCGCCACAGATATGAACTGAACAACGAATATAGAGAAATACTCTCGGAAAACGGAATGGTTTTCAGCGGGCTTTCGCCGGACGGCGAATTGGTTGAAATCGCAGAATTGAAGGAACATCCTTGGTTTATTGGTGTTCAATTTCATCCTGAACTGAAATCAAGAGCCGTTACCGGAACTCCTCTGTTCATTAGCTTTATCAAAGCCGCTCTTAAGTATAATAAATCAAAAAAATAATTTGTAAATAATCGGGGATTGCACAATGACTAGTTATAAATTCACGGGTATATTGCTAAGCATTATCTTGTTTTCACTCTTTGCTTGCACTTCGACCAAAGAAAGCACAAAGATAGAAAAGGAAGTACAATACAGCTACACAAAGCATAATGTAAAGTATCTTGATTTGAAAGTCGGTGGTGGCAACTCTCCGAAAATTGGCGATAGAGTTACTATCAACACAAAAGTTATGACCGAGGACGGTACTGTATTAGAAGATACTTTTACTCAAGGCGAACCAAGTTCATTTGTTCTTTATGATATTGATAGTAATAAACTTGAAGTTATCAGAGGTCTTGCAGACGGCATTATGACTATGAAAGAAGGAGGAAAGAGAAAACTTTGGGTGCCTGCCGACATGGGTTTTGGTAGCCGCAGACATAGCAGTATTCCGGGCAATTCTACATTAATCATTATTATAGAATTATTGGATATTAAATAGATGAATTTATCTATGCAAATAGATTCTATATTTCTTATTGAATCCCAATATATCAAGAGTCTCTATCCTTTTTCAATATTACATTGCGGTTGGGAATTAAGGCTCGGCACTTTGAAGTATTATGAACAAGTGCAAAAAATGTTCCCCAATGTGCGGCTGATATTCAATGCACGCGAAAAGCATTTGAAATCATTTCTTTCTAAATACGAACATAGCGAACAGGAAATAAGGAAAGAGAATATCTTAATATTAAATTCATCGGTTTTGCCCGAAACTGAATTCTTTAAGGAATTGGACAGAAAGTATTCGGAGTATTTAAAAAATCCTGGCTTTTCCAAATCGGCACTTTTCACGTATCGTGGTATTCCGCTTGCCGCACTCATCACAGCCGAAGATATTATTAATCCCGGACAATTCGATAATATTTTTCTACCCAAATTATTCTCGGAATTTAACAGGCTCTTGCCGAATTTGGAAATTGAAAAACCAAACATAATCAGCTATCTCTGGGATACACTTGATATAGTAGGCAAACAAATTCCCGCCACTTTCGATTACTTTGCTAATTTTGCAGATTTTGAGCAATTGAAATCAATAGGAGTTCATTTAGTCGAGCCGGATAGAATAAAAATCGGCAAGAATTGTACAATTGCTCCTGGTGCAGTACTTGATGCCTCGGAAGGTGAAATTATTATTTCCGATAATGTAAAGATTATGGCAAATGCAGTTATTGTCGGACCGTGTTTCATCGGGGAGCATTCAACGGTGAAAATCGGAGCAAAAATATATGAGAACACTGCTATCGGTGAATGGTGCAAGGTAGGCGGCGAAATTGAAAATTCTATTATTCACGCATATTCAAATAAGCAACACGAAGGATTTTTAGGACATTCGTATATTTCCGAATGGGTCAATCTCGGTGCCGATACAAATACGTCTGATTTGAAAAACACTTATGGAGAAATCAGTGTGAAAATACTGAATGAGCAATATCCGACCGGCAGAATGTTTCTCGGACTTATGTGTGGCGACCATACAAAGTCGGCAATCAATACATCGTTTACAACTGGGACTATTGCAGGTATTTGCGGTATTATTGTTGCAGACGGTTTCCTTCCCAATTATATTCCGTCTTTTGCTTGGCGCGGCACAAAAGGGTGCAGCTACTATAAAGTTGAAAAGGCAATTGAAACTGTACGCATAGTAATGAAACGCCGTAACAAAGAATTAACCCCGGAAGAAGAAGAATTAATCAGAGATGAGTTCGCCGAAGCCATTAAGAATTATTGATGACAAATTAGGGGAAAAGACGCAATGAATAGCATTATTTACAAACCGATTGGCGTCATTCATTCACCCTATACAAAGCCAAAAGGCACTCCGATACAGCCACCTGCGGCGGAAGGAGTTTCCGGAACTGTGGAAGTGTTTTCTGAATTTGCAGAGGGTTTAAATGATTTGGAAGGTTTTTCGCATATTATTCTTTTGTGTCATTTCCACTTAATTAAAGAAACAAAATTACTTGTTACTCCATATATGGACACTCAAACACACGGAGTTTTTGCAACACGGGCGCCCGGACGTCCAAATCCGATAGGACTTTCCATTGTCCACCTTACCCGAATTGAGAACAATATCCTACATATTAACGGTATTGATATTATTGACGGTACTCCGCTTCTTGATATTAAACCGTTTGTACCGGCATTTGACGAAAGGAATAATATCAAAACGGGTTGGCTTTCCGATAAAACTCATCGTTTACCGAACACAAGCGATGACGGAAGATTTATTAAATAAATTTCTTTATTCTCATTAAACCTTTTCAGGACTAATTTGTCTAATTATTAAATCAGACATTGGAACTTCCATCAGTTTGATTTGTTCCGCTTAATTATTTATTAAGTAAAAAGAATGCTGAAAGCGTTCAATAATTTGAAATATTTTTATTTAATGATTATTTAGAAAGGTGTATTATGAAAAAGACATATTTATCAACACTGCTAATTGCTGCCGCAATGCTACTTGGTTTAGCTTCCTGCACAAACAAAGGCGGACCTTGGGATTTTGACGATTTGGACGGACGTGGTCGTGGGCATGGCAACAGTGGTGGACAAGGAAATGGCAACGGAAATATAGACAGTCTTCCGCTGGAGAGTTTAAGTGCGGCTGAAAAAGATGCTATTCTCTATATGGTCGAGGAAGAGAAACTTGCGCGTGATGTGTATATTACTCTGTATGACAAATTCAATCAAAGGATTTTCGATAATATCAGCAAAGCGGAGCAAAGACATTATGATGCTTTGGACGGACTTATCAATAAGTATAAACTGGTAAATCCTGTAAAGACAATGGACGTTGGACGTTTCGCAAATGCAGATTTACAAAAACTATATTTTGCATTAGTAAAAGCAGGTTCAAAAAGTGCAAATGATGCTTTGTTGGTCGGTATTGAAATCGAAGACCTTGATATAGCCGATATATTGAACTATCTCAAAAAAGTCGATAACAAGGATATTACAATTGTATTGAATAACTTGGAAAAAGGTTCCGAAAATCACCTTCGTGCTTTCTATCGCAGTCTGAAAGCCGCCGGTGTCAGTTATTCGCCAAATATATTTCTAAAGAATTGTTTGATAAAATTATAAGCAGTTCCAACGGAAGAGGTAGAGGTAACGGAGATGGACAAGGCAAAGGAAATGGTGATGGTGATGGTAGAGGTCGTGGACATGGAAGAGGCAGAGGTAGATAAACTCTAAACTCATTAAGATTGAGTATGAATAAAGAGGCTGTCCCCCAAAAAGGACAACCTCTTTTTTTTATTTAAATAACCGCATCCTTCAGGGTGCGGTTCTTTATTTGGCTGTTTCTCCCTCGCCCATTGGGAGAGGGCCGGCTGTTTTGAAAAACACCACCCCGTCCTTGCTTCGCAAGTCCACCCCTCCTAAATTTAGGAGGGGAAAATAATAATTGCATTTCTTTTTCTCTCCTTGCTAAGGAGAGATGTCGCGAAGCGACAGAGAGGTTGGCTATTTTACCTACATTTTCACAAACTTATACATCTTGCCACCCACACGCACAAAATACACACCCGCCGCCAAGCCAGAAACATCAAGCCGCACGCTTTCCACTCCTTCTGAGAAAGTTAGGGGGTGGGTTAGTAGGCAGGTACCCAGAACATCATAAACATTTACCACTACATCTTGAAGAAAGGTGTCATCTGTAACAGCAACATCTATATGGTCTGTAGCTGGGTTGGGATAAATATTGATTTTTATTTCATTACTGTTATTATTATATTCAATTCCAACAATCGCTTTCTGGAGTTTGACTTTTTGATTAATACACATGGATAATAGAGCCGGAGTTGCATTAGTTATCCAGTCTGTATATATAATATTCGGAAATCTGGAATAATTCACAGAAGGAATGAGATGTCCGGACAATCTGGAATCAGCCTCTTTCGCTAAATCTTCAATAGAACTCGCAAGATCTTCCTGACATAAAACAATTTCAGTATTATCTTGTGTTAAAGTCCATGAAAGCAAGAAATATTGATGAGGCGAATATTCCTGCATTTTTTTAATTTGATCTTTTCGCATTTTATCAAAGACATTCGTATGACTATACTTATTATAAATATGAAAATTATCCTTCTCTAAAAAAAAGCCCTTGCCATAATATTTTGAATCAATCTCATGTAAATCACTAACAATGATAATTACAGAAGATGATTTGGAAATAAAAGAACTTAGGGTTCTTTTTTCAATGTCTAAAGATTCCGGATTGTTAGAGATGTAGAGATGATTAATTTTCAGTAGTTTTTTAAATAATATATTCCATTCATCAGTATTAAAGGATCTATAATTATCATTTCCCAAATCTGTGTTGAAAGAGTGCGATAAGTTCAAAATTATCAATTCTTTATGATTTTTTGTAAATGAATTAATGTCTGAAATGATTTCATCAATTGATTGACCATTTGCTCCCTGGTACCCTTTGTAAATTGTTTCTCCAGCTTTCTTGATATCTACGTAAGTATAATGCCCAGTTTTGTACTTGCCAGCGGAAATAACGGGTCTTATATCAAAATATCTCGTTCCCTTAATTAATTGCTTGTATATTCCGTAATGTTGTGTTTTTGTATTGCACTCTGTTGCAAATGTTGTAGATGTACCTATTTTGCTCATACCGGCATCATGTGAACCTGTTATGCAAATTTTGTTTAAAGGCATTTCTCCGATTATACTTTCATATCGGTGCATCCAGTCGTCAACTTTTGAATTTGTTGATAAATAATCCCCGTGTCGTCCAAATAAAATAAATTCAATATTACCATTATGCTTAAATCCCAGGCTAATCCTGGAACCTTTCGGGTTGTCCTTGGTTTCCATGTTTTCCAAGACACACCAAACATGTTCATATCTTGAATGAATCATAAATTTGTCATCGGTACCTTCAAGCTCATACTTCACGCTAGCTTGTGTATCCCCTGTATTAGTAAAAATACCATCTTCATATTCGATGTAAACTATTACGGACTCTCCTGCTTTAATCGTCGATGGGAAATTCCAATGATTTAATTGGTACCCACCGAGATGATACCTTTTCCAATTATGAATTGTTCCATTGACTAAGGTAATGTAACCTCCTGGACCTGCCAAAGAATTGGAAGTGAAATAAAAAATTAATAATAGTGTAGCGATTGCAAACTTCCTCATACCATCCTCCTGTATTAAATAAATGTCAGAAAAAATTACCTTAATAAAAAATAGAATTAATAGATATATTTTAATTTTAATGTGATAATACTTCTATATTGAGGACACTTAGAAAAATTATTTTCATTTAAAATTAATTCTTTAATAATACACCTAATAAAATATAATTTAATTCTTACTATGATAATAAAACCAATATAATAAATAATAGGAATTTTCGCAAAACTTGAAGATGATTTTCTTCTATAATTGCAATACCGTTCAAAACTTATTTGCCAGCCTCCATTAAACAATTGATATTCGTCTGCGGCTCAATATGTCGAACGATTTTTTATTATTTTCGGTTGAAAACTTGAATGCCTGTCTTGCGGCGTGTTTATCTCTACTTGCCCGACT
>CAZOOR010000074.1:0-12954 GCA_964581505.1 uncultured Hyphomicrobiales bacterium | reverse complement strand
CAAAGAGAACGGGCTGATACGCTTGGCACTGGTGATGGATGGTTATAGTCGTCGCCACTCCTGTCCGACTAAATTACAAAATAAAGCGCACAGATCTGCAACTCATTGATAATCAAGCGGCAGTTTTCCAGAATCAAGCAATATCTCCAATCCTAAGTCGCAATCCTAGATCTAATACATGAAAAACAGTTCTTCGGCTGGATTTCTTTCTGGCTCTTTCTTTACTTTCTGCGATATCGGCAAGATTTCGTTCACGACATATTTCACGCTGTGGTAATGCACCAAGCAAATCCGGACCAGGTTCACAAAATTGCTGAAACTGTGATCGGCCTTGCTCATTGTCCTTCGCATCAGATCTATTAGAAAATATGCTATAAGAGATATAAATATCTGCGATTTGCATGCGTTTTCGCTTGTCCCGAGAAAAGTCTTCACTTGCAGGTTTTGCTTCAATAATTTGAAAAATATCTCTATTGTCCACCTCCGCTTGTAAAGATCATCTATAGTCGCTGCGCTCCAGTCGAGATTATTGCATATGACCTCTATAACTTTGTTTTCGTCCTCTTTGAATACTGCAACTCGCCTCAGGAGCTCTTTGTCCATGCCGGTCTTGATCGCTTTTTTGCTTGTCAGGCGGATCAATTCGTCCTTGAGGACATGTTCGTCTTTGCCTTGGGGCAAGTCTAGTTCTTCAACTGATTCAAATTGCGTGTTCTTCTTGATGCGCGTCACAAAATAGTTTTCATTCTCGATGCGGGACTTGAAAAGCGAAAAATCAAAATATCCCCTGTCCTCAACTATGATCGTGCCTTTGTCGAAAACAAAATCTCTGATGCCCTTCCTGTCGTGGACTTTAGCTTCCGTGATATTGATCATTTCGGGGATCATTTTTGCCTCGTCCAGGCAAGTATGGATATTCAGGCCGCCTTTAGCTGTCCGAAACTTTGCCCAGTCAAAAGTGCTCAGGCACAAGCTTATTGTCGAGCTGTCGACGAGTTTCACGGAGCTCCCCTCTATTTCCTTTATTTCTTTATATTTCGGTGTTTTCCTGTAATATCTGGAATAATGTCCTACCAAAGACAAATAAATATCTTCGAAAACTTTATAAGGCCTCTTTTCGTTACCGTCTGACATAGTTGACTTTGCAGGGCTTTGCGACAGATCCAGATCGTACATGAATTTGGTGTTCAGCCCCAGGCCTAGGGTTATATCGCGCAAAGCGACGCATTTGTTCAGCTGTCCGTATAAAACCGCCACTAATTGGTCATAAGTTTTGTAGGCCCTGTAATGCTTGTCGGAATTGTTTTTAGATATTGAATTTGACAATATATATTTCGGGATCATATCTATTATTTGTTTTAAAAGAGGTTTGTCTGTATTTTTGTTCTTGCTTATTAAGCACATAGCCCTGCCTTTGAGTTAGAAATTTCGTCGTTTCATTTCTCGAATATAAGGGTTTTGGACATTTATTTAAAATAAATAGTCGGACACTAGTGATATAATTCATATTATTCTTTTCTTATTATTTGTTTGACCAATAACAAATGGTATTTGAAAATTAATCACAAATAATAGATAATACAAATATACTTAATTGTTTAGATATATAAAAGTGGTAATAGTGCATTTACTTACCATTGTTTTTCGATTATTGTAAATTATAAATGAGGGCAAATAAAAAAGGACTGCCGCTATTTTGGCAGTCCTTTTAATATATGCAGATATCGTTATTACTTTTGAAGGAATTTTAAGAAACCGTCAATATCACGAGTAAATGCTTTTGTACCTAATAGTTTTCCATCTGGTGTATAGATTACATATAGGGGTAATTCTATTGAATTAAATCTCTCTTGTTGGAATTTTTTATTAGAAAGATACGGCTCCTCTCGCCTATCCGTGTACAACCTAACAAGCACCATATCATTTAGTTCTTTTACAATCTGAGATTTAGAAAACATATTAAGTTCCATCCATCTGCAATTTGTACAGGTGAAACCAGTAAAATCAATGAAAAGCTTTTTATTCTGTTCTTCCGCCAGTTTACGTGCTTCTTCATAGTTATCCAACCATTGCAATTCATCATGCAAAGAATTATGCTTGCCGTTCGAAGCAATAAGACCGCCGCCGATTGCAGCAGAAGAAACACCACCCGGATTCATTAATTCATCATAGTTAGGTGGTGGCAAGAATGCATCTAATTCGCCTAATGGCTTTCCAATCAAACCGACAAATAAATAAAACGTAATTGCAATGAAAAATACTGAGAATAAAATACGCGGCGTACCAATAGCTTCTATCTTTGAATCGTGCGGTAATTTGTATATTCCAAGAATATATAAAACAATCATAATGAGTGCGGCAATCCAAATAGCAAGGAAGAATTCGCGTGGCATTATACCCAATGTCCAAACAAGGTCGGCATTACTGATAAATTTAATTGCCGCCGCTATTTCGAGAAATCCCATTACTACTTTAATATTATTCATCCAACCACCGGATTGCGGCAGTTTGTTGAGTACCGAAGGAAATAGAGCGAGTAGGAAAAATGGCGTAGCAAATACAAATGAAAATGCCAGCATTCCTACAATTGGATAGAACCATTCACCGCTACCGACCGATACAAGCGTAGTGCCGACAAATGGTACGGTACAAGTAAATGAGGTTAGCGAAAATGTCAGCCCCATTAATAGCACGCTCATTATGCCTGAGCCCTCCTGACTTTTAGCATTAAGTTTGTTCATCAGTCCGGTAGGCAATTGTATTTCAAATGCTCCGAATAGGTTCATTGCAAATACTATGAAAATAGTTGCAATAGCTAAATTAAGCCAAGGATTTGTTGCAAGATTCTGTATGCCGGAAGGTCCGTAAATTAATGCAAAGAGAAAACCTATACCTGTAAATGTAAATATAATACCAATTGCATAAACAGTAGAATCAACCAGACCGCGGCTCTTTTCCTTTTCCGAACGCTTGGTAAAGAATGAAACCGTAATCGGAATCATCGGAAATACGCAAGGAGTAAGCAAAGCCAATAATCCCTGAGTCATAGCAAATAAAAGGTAAGCCAGCAGTCCGCGCTTTTTCATTTTACTGTCTTCCAATTGCGATTCCGTTTGTTCGTGTATGCTGTCTTCGGCTATTTGTGTATTCGATTCATCAACATCTGCACCAGTCGCAATTTGTGCAGAGTCAGCATTATTATCTGTTTGCGAAGCAGTATCTTGTTCAGTTAGTTCTTCTGTATTCTCGTCTTTCTCGGCGTTTTTCTTTGCATCAGCAGTAAGCACCGTACCGACTGAAATTTTGAATTCATCAGGAGGCAAGCAAGAAGTCTCAGTACATTGTTGCGCCCAATAAACAATTGATAGTTTATCATTTTCGAGGTTAATATCTTGCAGTGCTTTTACTTTAAATTTGTATGATGCCCTTTTATAATAAACAGGTATATTCATAGAATAAGCACTGTCATATTTAATCTTTGCCTTGCTCGACCAAATTTTACCCACAATTTTCCAAGATTTTTCGGGGGCAATAGTGATTTCTGTCCAAGTAGGAGCTAATTGCATCGGGTCAATACCGGCAGGCTCAAAGCCATATATATGCCAGCCTTTTTCAATCTTCAAATAGAGTTCGACATCAAAGGTCTCGCCCTTTTTAATTTTTGTTTTTGATACTTTTGTACTTGCCTTGAAATGCTGATTGTCAGCGGCATAAGCAGATGTCAGTACAGAAAGAAATATAAAAAGCAATATTAAATTTTTAAATAAATTCTTCATAGTTTACATATATTTGATATTAAAAAAAAGATAGACGAACAATCCCGAAAAATGTTAAATTATTCGTCATCAGGTTGAATATATGGTACGGCACGTCTAAACTGCACGGGAATATCGGACAAAGTTTTCTTAGAAATCTCGTCCTGCAATCTTCCACTCAATTCCATAGCGGCATTATAGCCGTAAGTACGCAATAAATAATTAACTGCAATAACCTCGGCAATAACTGTAATATTCTTACCGGGGAAAATCGGCAGATTAACGGTTGCAACATTAACCCCCATAATATCGGTCTCGTCTTCGTCAAGCCCGATACGTGTATAATCTTCGTTAGGATTATATTCTTTTAGGAACACAATAATTTCAAGACGCTTCTGGAAACGAATTGCACGGATACCGAACATCTGCCTAATGTCAATAATTCCGAGACCTCGAATTTCCATAAAATGCCGGACAAGATTTGTTCCTGTACCCATCAGCACTGTTTCTCGCTTTTTTGTCAGCATAACTACATCATCGGCAACGAGGCGATGCCCACGCTCAATCAAGTCGAGTGCAATCTCACTTTTACCAATCCCACTACGCCCCATAAATAGCATACCCACACCGTAAACATCAACAAATGAGCCGTGCAATACAGCTTGGTCTGCAAATTGGTCGTCAAGTAAATCGAAAAGAGCAAATGAAGCAATTTCGGTTGAAAGATTTGTTGAGAATACGGCAATATTACGAACTGTAAGAATATTCAATAAATCATCATCTAATTTATGATTATTTGTAATAATTATACAGGGGATTGTAAATTGCAATAAATGGTTTATTGCTTTTATTTTTTGTTCGCCTGCCAAACTGTTCAGATAAGTGATTTCCGTATTTCCGAAAATAAGCACCGAATTATTAGCAAAAGAATCAATAAATCCTGATAGTGCAAGTTGTGGACGAAATAGTGTTTTAGATAAAATATGATTATCCAGCCCCACATTGTTTATATGTGTAAGACCGGCATGCGACTCCATTAATATATCTACGGGAATTTTATCCTGTCGCAATATTTGAATATTTTCTAATGTTTGCATAGTTTGCTTCCAAAAAAGAAAAGAGGTAATCAACATTACCTCTTTTCAAATTTAATGAAAAATTTTCAATTGTTAATTATTTTTTTTAGAACTTATAATCCGATAACTTTTTCTCTATGTTTCTTCAATTGACGAACCATTTTATCAGCTCCCTCATTAAGACTTTTCATAAAATCCTCTGATGCTTCTTTAACAACAAGGACACGTCCTTGTACGTGAGTTTGAAACTCAACAATATTCTGCGATTCTGCAATAAACTCAACCGAGGCGCTTGTTATACTTTCATTAAATTTCCCAAACTTATCCATAAGGTCCATTGCGGCAGTTTGTAGCTCCGGTCTCGATTTGAGATGCCTGAATGTTACTTGTTTTTTCATATTATTACTCCATATTACTGAATGAATAAATCACAGAATGCCTTAGTGGCAATTATTATCTTTAATTTTCTTTTGTATCAGTTTATTCTGTGGAATAAATTAAAACTTATTCCGGCAGATAAACCTAAATAGAACGGTAGAACAAAGTATCGCCGATTAAATTCCTCCGGTGGTTTAACATATTGTTTATTAAGTTCCTCATATATTTTAAGACTTCTAAACAAATAATTTATTGATACCTCGAAATGCAATGCTCCTAAAAATTCTTTTTTATTTCTTTTATCAAAATTCAGAAGCACGCCAAAGTACATTTTGACAAACGGAGATATAGGAGAATCGTTATATATTTCGCTTGAATGCCTTCTATCTCCATATATATCGGAGTTCACATTTTCAAACCATTTAATATTGCCAATACTAAATCCCGCACCAAGTCCAACGTAATTTTTATACGGTGTATCCGCCGGAGAATATTCTGCAATAAATGCTATTGGCAATGTCTGAATATCCAATCTTTCTAAAAATCTTCTACTAATATTCTTGCCCGCCACTTGTATATTTTGAGAGTATTCGTCCCTCATCTCAACAAGATAGTATTCGCAGAGCAATCCCAAACTAATATTTTCATTATATTCAAATAGCATTTTACCGGTCAGTAGTGCAGAGGGAGAATAGTAGTTATTTCGTCCACCTAACACATTTAGATATACCTCATCAAAACCATTTGATTGAGACGGAAAAGGAAACCCCATCAAGAAAGTAAAACTCGTTTTAATAAACTTCGATGTATCTGCTTTATCACTCCCGTATTCATCAGCCGCAAATACAAGATTAGCGGCAAATATGAATAAAATAATATATTTGAATAAACTAAATACTTGTTATCCTTTGAACCATTTTATCAAATAAGTTAATGTATTTTTCAAATTATTGCGTTTTACTATAGTATCGACAAATCCATGCTCCAAAAGAAATTCTGCCCTTTGGAAACCTTGCGGTAGTTTTTTTCTTATTGTTTGTTCAATAACTCTTGGACCGGCAAATCCTATCAATGCCCCGGGTTCGGCAAGTATTACGTCCCCCAGCATAGCATAGGAAGCAGTAACACCTCCGGTTGTAGGGTCTGTCAATAAAGTGAAGTATGGAATTTTGTTCTCGGCAAGTTCAGTCAGTACTGCACTTGTTTTTGCCATTTGCATTAGTGAGAGTGCGGCTTCCTGCATACGCGCCCCACCGGAAGCAGAAACCAAAAGAAAAGGCACTTTCTTTTCCAATGAAAATTTAGCGGCTCTGAAAATCTTTTCACCAACCACCGACCCCATACTGCCACCAACAAAATTGAAATTCATACTACCAAATGAAATTAAATTGCCGTTTACTTCTCCGTAGCCGGTAGTAATAGCATCATTGACGTTTGTTTTCTTGTGTGTGGCAATTATTCTGTCCTTATAAGATTTTGTATCAACAAATTCCAAAGGGTCGCCCGAGCGTAAATTTGTATCCGTTTCTACAAATGTACCTTCATCAAAAATAAGTTCAATATATTCCGCACTACCAATTCTGAAATGGTAGGAACATTTAGTACAAATAAAGAAATGCTCTTCGAGCTGACGTTTGTACATTATTTCGCCGCAGGAGGGACATTTTGTCCATAATCCGTCAGGCATTTCGCGCTGTGTTGTTTCTACAATGTTTTGTTTAGACCTTAAAAACCAAGCCATAATTATATTTCTTAATAAATTTTAATAAAAATCCGACTACTATATAACTAAAATCAATTTAATAAACAAGTTTTTTTTAATTGCTACTGTGAGCTGATATGTTCAAGAGCATTCCGATAGCGGCACAATAAAAGATAATTGCAGTACCACCATAGCTAATCAATGGCAGTGGCAGACCCGTTGTAGGAAGTAATCCCGTATTGACGCCTGCACTCACAAAAGCGTAGAGAGTAATTGTAACGGTTATCCCGAAAGCAAGAAAATATCCGAATAAATCCGGTGCCTGCCTTGCAATTTTAATACCCCGATAGGCAATAATTGCAAAGATAATAATTACAAAACTTGTTCCGATAAATCCGTATTCTTCACCGATGATGGAAAATATAAAATCGCCATAAGCCTCGGGTAGATAGAGTAAACTTTGGCGGCTTTGTCCCGGTCCCATTCCGAAAACACCGCCATTGCCAAATGCTATTACCGCTTGATGTGCTTGGAATGCGGATTTACTTACATAATGATTGTCAGAGACTAAGCCGATATAATTCTGCAAACGAGCCAGCCTGTATGGAGCGGATAATGCGTAAACACCCAAACCTACGACTGATGTAAGCCCAATAAAAAATAGATGTTTCAAGTTTGCATTACCTATAAACATCATAACCGCCGCAATTAGATAAATTACAACAGCTGAAGAAAAATTCGGCTGAACAGCAATTAATGCAGTAATAATAAAACTCCAAACAAGTAGCGGCAATAGCCCGTATTTGAAATCCTTAATAAATTCCTGCCGCTCCGTTAATAAATATGCAAAATGAAGTACAAGAGCGAATTTGGCGAGTTCAGACGGCTGAAAATTAATTGGTCCTATATACAACCACCTGTTAGCACCATTGATTGTTGTCCCCATTACTAATACAAGAAGCAATGAAATAACCGAAATGAAGATTATTATCTTTGAATATTTACTCCAGAAATGATAATCAACCTTCATAAAGATAAATAAAAATATAAATCCGAAAAGAACACGCAAAGTATGCGAAGCAAATAATTTATCAGGGCTACCGAAGCGAGCTTCTGCAATTGATGCACTTGCACTGTAAACAAAAGCAATACTCATCAGCATCAGCCCTATCGTCAGTAAAAGAATAACCCAATCAATATGCTTCTTGTCGTTCGGCACAATTAATTAAAAGAAAAAAATACGAATATATCCGATGATAATAAATAGGAAACCAAATACTTGGAATAAGATTATTAAAAGTTTGCGTATGCCGATAGGAAATCTGTCATTATCAATTTCCCAAGTACTTAAAATTAGAACAGATGATAATAATAAGGATATTCCGAAAATCAAAAAACCGATACTACGAATATTATCAAAAGTAAAATTCTTTGTAGGCTCCATAAAAGAAGCCAAAAGACCTAATGCTCCAATTGCCAAAAACAAAAAACCCGTAATGATTTTCGTTTTTGAAGAAGCGCTATTTAACATCTTATAGTAGTACTTATCAATAACATTCATATTTACCTCAAATTATTCACAATTTCCTTGAAGACCTGTCCCCTATGCTCGAAATTCATAAACATATCGAAAGATTTGCAAGCCGGTGTAAATAATACAATATCACCATCATTTGCCTGCTTATATGCTTCCCATACAGCGTCTTGAAGTTCTGAGGCACGAATACATCTAAGTTTGGAACAGTAATGCGAAAATATATTATCAGCCTCCTCGCCGATACAAATAATCGCTTTAACATTTTTTTCAACTAAATCATCTAATTCCGAATAATCATTATTATCCCCCCTACCACCGGCAATCCAAATAATAGGACGGTTGTAGCTGGCAAGAGCATACCAAGTAGCATTAATATTAGTTGCTTTTGAATCGTTGATATAATCAACACCATTATATGTTCTAACAAATTCAAGGCGGTGTTCAACCCCTTTGAAACTCATCAGACTATCGCGAATATCTTCATTGCGAATCTCGAAAGCACGTGCGGCAAGTGCCGCCGCCATAGAATTATACGCGTTATGAACGCCGGGAAGACTAAGCTCCTCGAATAACATAATAACCTCCTCGTTTTCTTTCGAGGGGTATCGCACAACCATTTCACTGCCTCTTTTAAATACTCCGATTTGGGTGTCGGACATCGAAAAGTAAGCAATATTTCCCCCTGTGTGCGGCATTCCCCCCATTGTTGCTGCATTATCACGATTCAAAATTAACAAATCTTTTTCACTTTGATTAGAAAAAATTTTCCACTTTGCTTGTTGATAACTTTCAAATGTTCCGTGATAATATAAATGGTCGGGCGTTATATTCAGAATAATGGCAATATCGGGACGGAATGTTTTAATTCTATCAAGCTGAAAACTGCTTAGCTCCGCAACAATGACAGTATCATCATCAACATTGCCAACAAGGTCTGACAGCGGCGTACCGATATTTCCGGCAGCAATCGCCTTCCTGCCGGAGTGATTAAAAACATAAGTAATTAATGCAGTTGTTGTTGTTTTTCCGTTAGTACCGGTTATAGCAATTATCGGATTATTTATGAATTGATATGCATATTCCAATTCCGAAATAATTTCAATATTTTTTTCTTCCGCACTCACAATTACCGCTGTTGTGGGCAAAACACCCGGAGAAGTAATAATCAAGTCTGCATTTTCTGTAGCTTTCTCCGTATTTCCTCCGAACTCATATTCAATGCCGTTTTTTTCAAACTGTATAATTAAATCCTTATATTTCTCAGCATTGTTTGATTCGCTAACAAATACATTATTGCCATTCCGTTTCGCAAGAAAAGCCGCCGCTTTTCCGCTTTTGCCTGCACCTATTACCGTAATATTCATAAAATTTTACTTTCCTGATATACAATTAAATATATATTGTTTACGTGTATTGCAAAATTAGAGTATTTATTTTTAAAATAATAAAGAAATAGCAAAATATAGAGAGAAAAAATGGCAATAATACCGATATATAATTGTTTTCATCAGGTTTTGAAACAGAAATCGAAACCGGTCAAAGAATTTAACGAAGAATTAAAAGAACTCATTGATAATATGTATCAATCAATGTACAATGCCGATGGGATAGGTTTGGCGGCTAACCAGATAGGTGATAATCGTTCGATATTCATAGTTGATACTACCCCGTCCGAGGAAGAAGGAAAATCACGTGGACCTATTGCATTTATTAATCCCGAAATAATTTCGTATTCAGATGAAACTGCGGAATTTCAAGAAGGTTGCCTTAGTGTTCCTAAATATTTTGAAGATGTAATACGTGCTGAAGCAATTGAAATTAAATATCTTGATATTGATATGAAGGAACATATTATTGAGGCTGATTCTATTCTTGCGCGTGTTATTCTGCATGAGTACGACCATCTGAACGGAACACTATTCTATGAACGGCTAACCCCAATCCGTAGAACATTGGCAAAATCAAAGTTAAAGAAAATCAAACGGGGCGATTATGATATATCATATCCTATGATAATGCCTGACGGTTCAAAGATGAACTTCTGATTAGTCCTTAGGTTGGAACTTTAATACTTCTTCATAAACAGTATTGACAATATCCTCTTCTCTTACTTTGCGTATTTGTTTGCCGTTAAGATATAGCAAACCGCCACCCTTTGCGGCGGCAATGCCAATATCGGCATCTTTGGCTTCGCCCGGACCGTTCACTGCACAACCAAGCACTGTTACTTTGACAGATTTTTTAATGTCCTTGACCTTTTCCTCTATGGCTTTTGTTATTTTCAACAAATCAACTTCGATACGTCCGCATGTGGGACAAGAAATTATTTCGACATTTCGAGATGCAAGACCAAGCGATTTTAATATTTCTTTTCCGACTTCTACTTCTTTTTCAGGTTCGTCAGTAAGCGAAACTCTAATTGTATCGCCTATTCCCTCCGCTAGAAGTGTACCAATACCAACAGCAGATTTAATAGTTCCGACACGCACCATACCTGCTTCCGTTACTCCGAGATGTAGCGGGTAATCGGTTTTTTCGGCAATTAACCTGTACGCATCAATCATAAGCGGAACAGATGTAGATTTTACGGCAATAATAATATCCTCAAAACCGAATTCAGTGGCATATCCAACATGCCGCATAGCACTTTCGTAAAGCGCCTCAGCAGTAGGGTATTTATATTTTTCCAATAAATCGTTTTCAAGCGAACCGGAGTTTATACCTATTCTAATTGGAATGCCTTTAGTTTTTGCCGCATCAAGGACTTCTTTTATTCTTTCCTTCGCACCTATATTTCCCGGATTTATACGTACTTTAGCAACACCCGCCTCAATTGATTTCAATGCTAAAATATGATTGAAATGAATATCTGCAACAATAGGTACATTAACGGATTGCACAATTTCCTTTATTGCATCAGCGGCAGGCAAGTCATTTACGGTAATACGGACAATATCAGCACCTGCGACTTCGCAACGTTTCACTTGGGCAATAGTAGCATCTATATCAGATGTTTTGGTTTTAGTCATTGTTTGCACACTAACGGGAGCGTCTCCACCGATAGCTACATTGCCTACGTAAAGTTTACGTGTTTTGCGGCGTTTTGAAAAATGTTCGCTCATATTATTTCAATCTTTGACTCAATTCCAAAAGAATTTTCTTTTCTTTTTCGCTTAAATTCTGATATCCGCTTGCAGATATTTTATCCAATATAGTATTAATTTGTCCCTGTGTGATTTCCTCGTCATCAACAATAAATCTCTTAGTCTTTGAAGAACTTGTATAGTTATTTGCTTCTGTAGTTTGCTGATTACTACGCTCCTTATAGCGTTGTTGATAATCCATAGAATAGACCTTATTATGATAATCAGGTTCCACATAGGTCTGCTTCTTTTTGAATAAATTATCAAAAAATCGATAGATACCCCATTTATCGGCAAACTTGAATAAAATATAACCGGTTGCGGCTCCCCCGAGATGTGCAAAATGGGCTATATTATCGGTAGAGCCAAAGCCCATTAATAATTCTATACCTGCATAAATAATCACAAAGTATTTTGCAGGAATTGGTATGAAGAAAGGAAACATAAATATCGGTCGGTTAGGATTTGTCATACCGAAAGCAACAAGCACACCGAACACTGCTCCACTTGCTCCAATTGTTAATGCAGGCGTACCGAATAATGGCGCAATGTAAAGTTGTGTAAGACCGGCACCTATACCAGATAGCAGATAGAAAGCTAAGAATTTCGAACCACCCCATAAATTCTCAAGTTCTACACCGAACATCCACAAAGCAAATAAATTAAAAAATATGTGCATAAATCCGCCATGGATAAACTGATATGTGATTAATTGCCAAATATAAAAACTACCGTCATCAACAGGATGAAGATATAGATATTCTATAAAATAACTTGATAATGATGTCGAACCGACATAATAGATTCCTACAAATAATAATTTAAATATAAACACAGACAGATTAATGACCATCAATGCTTTTATTACCGGCGGAAACAGACTGAATTTAGTTAATGCTGACATTTATCTCTTAAATTTAATTATCACAGAATTGATAGACGTTAATTAATATTTTGAATTGCTTTATATTGCATAGAACAAATTATCAACTTCGTTAATATACTTAAATATTTCAATCTATTGATGTCAGCGGAACAATTATTAAAAAAGTAGCAGTTGAATAGTAAGTTATTGTTTTAAGAACTTAGTTGACTAATTGATATAATTTGAAGCAGCCTAACACCCCGTCAGACTTCGTCTGCCACCCCTCTGCGAGATGGGAACTTTAAAGGCAAAAGGCATGGATGCTTCGCCTGCGGCTCAGCATAACGAACATTTTTTCTCTCCTTGCTAAGGAGAGATGTCGCGAAGCGACAGAGAGGTCGGCTGTTTTGCCTTTACATCTTCACAAACTTATACATCTTGCTGCCCACACGGACAAAATACACACCCGCCGCCAAGCCCGACACATCAAGCCGAATA
>CAZOOR010000073.1:0-12971 GCA_964581505.1 uncultured Hyphomicrobiales bacterium | reverse complement strand
TGAAAGCATATAGTACAGAACAAAAATCCTCAAAAGGCGGTGAATTAAAACTACCTCCGGATAAGCCGATATGAATGCAGAAAATATTGAGAAAAGAAACAAAAGTAAGTATATATTTTTTTCCACTTTGAAAGGATACAAACAATGAAAAGTTCAATAATTTTGCTACTTGCCGTTTTTATGTTAGCGGCATGTTCTGATGGCGGCACAAATCCACCAACTAAAACAGGTAAAATAATAATGAGCTCGAACAAAGCTACTTTATTAGTTAATACCGAAAGGCAGTTTTATGCCGTTACGGAAAATATGACAAATAATAATGTTGTATGGACGATTGAACCGAGCAATGGCGGCACAGCTACTCCTATTGGAATAAATCCTAATTATGTAATTTACAAAGCACCCGCTAATATCGGTACATACAAGCTAATCGCTACCAGTGCATCTGATGCAACTATAAAAGACGAGGCTGTTATTACTGTTGTCAAGAAACTTCCGAAAGCGGATTTTCTTTTTGAAATAACTAATGTTGCGGCTGTGCAAAGCAAACCGACAAAACCATCTGTTTTTACAACTGACCAAGAATATACAATAACAAAGATTACTACATATCACTATTATAATAATAATACATTGCCCGGCACCATTTCTTTGAAGGACGAGAACGGTACCGTCTATGGTCCTTGGCAGGCAGTCGGTAGGGTCGGTCAAGGCAATGTGGCAAATGCTTACTGGGAATGTTACCCTTATGTCAAGTTAAAAGCAGGAACTTATACAATAGTAGATTCCGCTCCTGATACGTGGTCGCAAAATGCAGGAACAAAAGGACGAGGAATGTGTTGGGTCGAAGGTGTAAAATAATCAACGACTAAAAAATAACAAAAAAACAGCCCGCTCTTTTCGGCGGGCTGTTTTTTTTGAATTTTATTATTACATATATCTGTGAACCGGTCCTTCGAGTTTCTGGAAAGACGGTTCGTATAGAATTGGCTCTCTGCCGAAGCAGATACCCATATCTTCGTAGAGTGAAATTTCACTCAAATTCGCAAATCTTTGCTTAATTGCTTTTTCGGTAGGCATATATGTAACCACATCGTTTTCAATGTTTACTACCGTAACTCCCGAAATATCTTCGCGGAGCAGGTAAATAGCCGCCGCACCCGCCTGCTTGCCGAAAGCAACATCATAACTTGTCGTGTTACCGGCGCGGACTAGATGTCCGAGCGAGATTTCGCGAATTTCGGGATACATATAAATACCTTCGACATATACACCTTCGTTCTGCAAAAATGACTTCCAGTCGGGGTCTTGTTTCATATATTTTTCAAGTTGTCTTCTGACATAAGTTGCACCGCCGCTAAGTTTCTGATGCCCGAAGGAATCAACGGCGTCTTTATCTGTGAAGTATTCGCCATGAATATCCTTAATACCCTCGGCGGCAACAATAATATATGTTGATGCTCTGACATCGCTGTGTTGCAGGCGTGTCATATATGTTTTTTTGAAATGCTCGTAAACGACTTCGTAATCAACGGGAATTTCCGGAACGAGAATACAATCGGCATCGGCACCTACACCGCCGCGAAAAGCAGTATGTCCTGCATATCTTCCGAATACTTCGATGATTAATGCGCGGTTATGTGTCAGTCCTGTTGTGCGTAAATCCCGCGTAAATTGCGAAATTCTGTTGATAGTCGAATCACCTCCGACCGAATAAGTTTGCAAATCCAAATCCATTGTTTTCGGAACATGGACGCATTTAATGCCGTTTTTAATTAAATCAACGGCAACCGAGCCGGTGTCGTCCCCGCCGGCAATAACCAGTCCGTCAATGCCGTGCTTTTTCAATCCGGCTTTTATTTTCTCATATTTCTCAGGGTCTTGAATTTTGGATATTTTCACCCTTGAATGCCCTGCTTCGGAGCCGGCAACACCTGAGAGAATTTTATCGGAACGTACCCAATCTATTTCTTCGAGTTCCATATTAATCAAATTGTATAATCCGGCATAACCGTTAGGTATTAATGTTGATTTGATACCTAAGTTCTTGGCAATACGCGAAGCACCGAGAATCACGGCATTCAATCCGCCGCAATCACCGCCGCCGGTGATTATACCGATTTTATGTAATTCTGCCATATTTGCACCATAATTCTAAAAAATGTTTATTTATTAAAACAAAAATAATAAATTGTTTTTTGATAACTTAACATTTCTGAAATTATCTGAAAAAGTTTAAGTTTGTTTTTGGATTTATTACAAAATTAAGTATGGAAAATAATAGTCCGATTGGGGTATTCGATTCCGGAATTGGCGGATTGAGCGTATTAAAACAATTCCTTAGATTTATACCTTATGAGAAATACATATATTTGGGCGATACGGCACGTGTGCCTTACGGCAATAAGTCGGCTGAAACTGTCATAGAATACAGTTTACAGTCCGCCCGCTTTTTGATTGATAAGGGTGCAAAGATGATTGTCATTGCTTGCAATACGGCATCGTCCGTTGCACTGGAAGCAGTCAAGAATGAGTTTGATGTTCCCGTTATAGGTATGATAATCCCTGCGGCTCAGGCGGCTTTGCGAACAACTTCCAATCATAATATAGGTATAATCGGTACACGGGCTACTGTTGCAAGCGGTGCTTATGATAAAGCCCTTATGCTTTATTCCGAATTGTCCTCGTTGAATATTTACTCCAAAGCTTGCCCCTTGTTTGTGCCGATTGTCGAGGAAGGCTGGCTGGAACATGATGCAAGTAAATTAATTGCAGAAGAGTATTTGCAGGAATTAAAAGAAAAGGAAATTGATACATTGATTTTGGGTTGTACGCACTATCCCTTATTGAAAAAATTAATTGCCGATATTGTACCTGGTGTTAATCTTATTGACAGCGGCGAGCATGCCGCAGTTTCAGCCATCAGAATATTGGGTGAAGCAGGACTTCTTGCAAAAGAGAGAGATGAATTTAATTTTACGCCTGATGTTGATTTTTATGTTACAGATGTGCCTTCGACATTTTTCGATATCGCTCGCAGATTTCTTGATTTTGATGTTAATACGCCGAAAAGGATAAGTTTATAAATGCCATTATTGAATTCCATAGAAACTATTTTGTCCGGCGATTTTCCGCCCGTGCTTTTAATCTTCGGCGAAGAAAGATTTATGCTGGACGAGGCATTTGATAAATTGATTTCGAAACTAATTCCCGATGAACAAGCAAAGTTTGATTACGAGAAACTTGACGGCAATGAGACTGATTACGGTACTGTTGTTGATGCCTGTCTTTCTTATCCCTTTGTTTCGCCCAAGCGTGTAGTGGTTGTAAATAATTTCGAGGCACTTGCAGGCAAACCGTCTGCAAAGGAAAATATTCATACAGGTTTTGATAAATATCTCGACAATCCTCAACCGACTACCTGTTTGATTTTGAAGGCGGACATCAGCTCACTTAACGGTATTTCCTATGAATTGGGTAATACCAGAAAAAAAGCGAAAGCCGAGAAGAGATTAAAGAGTCTGAAATTCCCTTACGGCAAATTATTTGAAAAATACGATTGTATTGAATTTCCGAAGTTTCGTGATTCTGCCTATCCGAATTGGGTGCGGAACCGTTTTGAAAAACTAAACAGGCAGGTCGAACATGACGCAATAGAATTACTTTTGGCTCAGACTAATTCTGATTTGCGAGAAATTGACCAGGAAATTCGCAAAGTTGCTTCGATGGTCAGCAAAGAGGATAAAATTACAACCGAAGATATAGCTCATTCGCTCGGAACTTCGCATATTTATAATGTGTTCGAGTTACAAAAAGCGGTCGGAAGACGTAATTTATCGAAAAGCATAGAAATAATGCAAAAAATGCTGGAAAACGACAGGCATGAAGTTTTAATTGTTACTATCCTCTCTCGTTTTTTCACTACATTATGGAAGCTGGAAGAGGTTATACGGAGCAACAACAATCAATATGTAATTGCCGGAGCAGTCGGTATCAATCCGTATTTTGTGAGTGAGTATTCGGATTCGTTACGGCGGTATAAACCCGGCGAAATAAATCGTGCGATTAAAATGCTAACTGCTATTGACGAAAAATTAAAATCAAGTTCCGTACAACCCAAATACTTGCTCGAAGAATTTTTTGTCAAAATTGTAAAAAAGTAAATTAAATAGAATGACAATATTATTGTCTATTTTCATTTTTAAAGTAAATCAGGTATAGGAAAAAAATGCGACAATCAGAATATTTTATCCCGACATTAAAAGAAGTACCGTCAGATGCGGTTATTCCCTCGCATCAGCTTATGCTACGTTCCGGTTTGGTGCGTCAGCTTGCTTCCGGTGTATTTTCTTGGCTACCGCTCGGTTTTCGCGTACTGCGAAAAATAATGGAAATCATACGCGAAGAGATGGACGCAATCGGCGGGCAGGAGTTTTTACTTCCGGCACTCAATCCGATTGATATTTGGGAACAAACAAATCGCGTGGAAGCTATGGGTGATGTTATGTTCCATATTAAAAATCGCGAAGGTTTGGTGCTTGCTCCGACACACGAAGAAATTATTACTTATCATGCACGCCAGCATATTCGTTCTTATCGCGATATGCCGAAAATTTGGTATCAGATTCAAACTAAGTTCCGCAATGAACCGCGTCCGAAATCGGGTGTGTTGCGCGGACGTCAGTTTATTATGAAAGATGCTTATTCCCTGGATACAAGTTGGGAAGGACTTGATGAAAACTATAATAAGCATTATGCCGCTTACGAACGTATTTTCAAGCGTTGCGGATTGAAATATTTTGTTGTCGGTGCCGCCAGCGGTGCTATGGGCGGTACTGCATCGCAAGAGTTTATGGTCGAATCCGATGCAGGCGAAGATGTCTGTGCTGTTAGTGATTCGGGCTATGCGGCAAATCTCGAAGTAGCTGTATCCGCTGTGCCACCTGTCGGCAGACTTGACACCGAAGGGGCAATTGAAGAGTTTGCAACTCCTAATGCAAAAACAATTGATGACCTGATTGAGCAATTTGAATTGCCGGAAGAGCGGCTTGCAAAATCCGTTGTCTATATTGTTGCAGGCGAACCCGTGATGATACTTATGAGAGGCAATGACGAATTGAATGAATCCAAACTCGAAACTATTTTCAAAACAAATCAATTCCGTCCTGCCGATGCCGATGAATTAGTGGCAATAACGGGAGCAAACACCGGCTCAATGGGACCTGTCGGATTGCCTGACGGAATAAAAGTGTATGCCGACCTATTGCTGAAAGATGCAAACGGCTTGGTGAGTGGTGCTAATAAGGACGGCTTCCATTTGAAGAATATTGATTTGCTTCGTGATTGCAAGATTGAAGCTTATTATGATTTCAGGACAGTGCAAGCAGGCGAACCTTCCGTAACGGACGGAACTCCTTTGCGCGTAGTCAAAGCAATTGAACTCGGACATATCTTCAAACTCGGAACGAAGTATTCGGAAGCCCTCGGTGCTAACTTCCTTGACGCCGAAGGCAATGAACATCCGATTATAATGGGTAGCTACGGTATTGGCGTGGAACGTGTAATGGCTTGCTATCTCGAACAGAACTTTGATGCTCACGGTATTGTTTGGAATCATGCCTTGGCACCGTTCCAGGTTCATTTACTCGGACTGAGTATTGCGCGCTCTAAGGAAGTAGAGGAAGCGGCAAATAAAATTTACGATGAACTTACCACCGCCGGATTTGAAGTATTATTTGACGATAGAGACGAATCGCCGGGCGTAAAATTCAATGACGGTGATTTAATCGGAATACCCGTGCAGATAATAGCAGGAGCAAAGAACGTTAAGAACGGTAATGTTGAGTTCAAACTGCGTGCCACAGGCGAGCGTGAAGTCGTCTCAATTGATGCAGTAGCAGACAAAGTTCGTGAGTATTATCAATAGTTTGTAGAATATAAAAAAAAGGCAGATAGCGATTTGCTTTCTGCCTTTTTTTATTTATGTTAATATTATTTTGTAATGATTAATTTCTGCGTATAACGTCTGCCATTTACAACCAATGAACAAATGTATGTACCGGAACTATTGATATTACACGAGTAATTATGAGAGCCGGCTTCAAGATAACCACTATATAGTTGTTTCTCGACCATACCAAGCTGATTGAAAATAACAAGTTCAGCCTGTTTTGCTTTTTTCAATGTGAATGACACATTGACATTTCCGGTTGATGGTAGAGGACTGACACTGATTAGCGCATCGTTATTATATTCGAGGTCGCTTTCAACAGAGCTAACTCTCTCTTTTAGAATACCGATTGGCAAGAAAGCTTGTTTAAAGACTGCCTTAATATCATCATCACTAGCGCCGAGCCAAGTCTGCAAGAAGTCCGTATAAGTTCTTCTGAAATCGAATTGATTGACTATATTACCATCTTCGTCAAGTTTATTCAGATTTGGTTTTTCGCCATAGTAACCACCTTTCACATAATTACCAAAAGCAAACTGCATAGAGGCGGCTCCGTGGTCTGTTCCGCGACTGCCGTTATCATAGGCACGACGTCCGAATTCCGACATAGTAAAACCAACGACTCTGTCAGCCCAGCCTTGTTTCATAGCATCGTCCAAGAATTCAGAAATAGCAAGTCCTACCTGATGGAGTAGAATAGGATGCTGACCTGTAACGAAATCAGCATTTGCCTGCTGTGCGTGCGAATCAAAATTACTCAATTTTACATAGAATACTTTAGTCTTCAAGCCACCGGCAATTAACTGCGAAATAAGTTTTAATTTTTGCGAAAGTCCGTCCGAATAATTCACTTTAATTTTCTCTTTACCGCTGTCGTAAGCGTTTTTAATAGCTTGGGAATACATTTCGGATTGCTGAGCAATCACGCGAACAAAATTAAATTCCTTATCGAAGTTTGTATCCCCTGTTCTCAAACCTTCTTTTGGCGTAAGCCCCTTGCCGAGTTTATAGAAAGAATCCGGGTCAGTCAGTGCAATTCCCATATCACCAATTTTTGTTTTCAATAGCATTGACAAAGTACCGGCAATTTGAATAGCAACGGGATGCTCGGGTATTTGCAATGGGTAATTCGGAAGCTTACGAGCAATAAATCTACCCAACCAACCTTCGAGTAATTTTTCGTTCGGGTCGTCAGTTACATACCCGCTATACCACATATCACGCGAACGAAAATGTGAAAGATTTGTCGGTTGGTATCCAATACCTTCGACAATAGCAAGGCGTCCGGTGTCCATAAGCCCCATAAGACCGTTGTTTACTATATCATTGACCAAAGCGGGGTGCATATATACGTCCGTATTCTGATAACGGACGGCAACTGATTCGGGCATACCGAGCTGTGGACGTAGTCTGTAATACTCATCATTATAAACAGGAATAATAGTATCCAGTCCGTCATTACCACCGAACATTTCAATAATAATAACAATATTATCATCTTCAAATGAAGTAAGTTGTTCATTCGGAATTACATCAAACAGCTTTTTACCTTTCAATATAGAAGGAGCCAGAGCTGATGCGGCGGCAACTGCCGCTGTACTTTTTACAAAAGTTCTTCTTTTCATCTTATTTATCCTCCTTTAACACAACTGAAAGTCAGGTGCTTTAATGATTTCTGAAATTAACGCTCTGATACCTTTTCCGGCATCTGTCGGATTATTAGTAATAAGCGTTCCCCAGTTAGCTTCACTTGTATTAGCGGCTTTTAATATTGTCGCTTTATATCTGTCATATCTTGCCTGCTCCAATTCGAGAGGAAGGAAATATTCACATAAGGTTTTTGTTAATTTTGTTACATTATCGGAGTTTCCAAGTTTTACGGCTAAATTCGTAAGCCCTACATCAGTGGCAACAGCAAGTATTTCTTTTGCATATTTAATTCTCAGGGGATATGTCCTTGTATTCTCCCAAGAACGATAACCTGCCCAACTGCCGACATCGGGCGGATTGTAGAGTTGTTGCTCAATATTGTGAATAGCATCACGGCTATTTGAATAATCAACCCCAAGCTGATTTTGGAAAGTAATGATATACTCGGGCGGTGTTTTGATTTGTATGCCGATATTCTTTTCGTCAAAGAAATATTCACTTGTAAATAATGCTTTAAATAGAGCCAATATATCAAAATCATTATTCCTGAAAACAGTGGCAAGTTCATTAATCATTCCGTCATCATTTGCCCCGGGATTGCTGTATAGGAAGTATTTAAATAGTTTATTAGCAACAAATTTCGATATTGCTTCGGCACGTTTCGTAAACATTATATTAAGTAATACTTTAACTTCGCCGTTCAAAACTTGGTCTTCTGTGTTAGATGATTGGTCGCGCGCAGGTATTGTCTCACCCATAAATGTTTTAGCACCAATATCATGAGCAGTGGGCAAGAAATATGTTTTGAAATATCCTTTCAGCCCGGGATTTCCATAATAAGGAGCTGTACGCCAACCTGTAAGCACAAGTGAACCTTGCTTAATATCGCCTTCTGTATAATTGCCAATGCCCATTGTGAAAAGTTCCATCAATTCACGCATATAGTTTTCGTTAGGCTTTTTACCGCTGGAATAATATAAACTTTGATAGAGAATCATAGCACCGCTCATTGTAACACCGAGTGCCAAATCCTTATATTTACCTAATCGATATTTACGCAATACCTGACTATTAGCTAAAAGTAGAGGCGGTGGCATAAGTGCTTGCGTATCATAAGGAAATTCAATAGCCCAAACCGTTGACCAGAATAAAGTTATTTTTTCCATATATGGCATATTTTCGCTTTTCATCAGCCCAACCCACCATTCGGTAAATTCCTTATATCTGCGTTTTAGCCTTGCTTCAATCGGATAGCGTATATCAGGGATTTGCTTCAGGGGATTTTCCTCGACAGCCGTAGCCCATTGTTCAGTCGGCGATTCTACAATCGCTTCCGTACCGTTTCCAAAGACTAAATCAAATGCTTGCTCGGGCGTTTTGCCCGTCAGTTGATTTATATTATCGCTTGTAGGCTTGAAGCAAGCACGTCTTAGGAAATGTATTGCTTCTTTGCGAGACAGAGGCGTAGTTTTTTTGCTCAATGAGGCTATCTGTCCATCGATTTTCTCATTAGTTGCAAAATATCTCTCACTCTTCTGTCTATCAAAACCTGAAAAAAAGTCTCGTCTTTTCATTGGCTGCTCCTTTTCTAATTAATAGATTTAGTCAAAATTACCTGATATTCCAATATACGGAAATATATTTAATTACGAAAGGTTTTTATTTGTTTTCATTCATTCTTATCTTTATATTTATTAAATTAACAAAATCATTGATTTGTATGAATTATATATTTTTGCTTCCGGGTAAGAAATTTGGTGCAATTGAATTACAGACAATAAAAATGGCAATAGCCGCCAAAGAGCGCGGACATAGGGCAATTGTTGTCTGCAACAATAATTCAAAAGTACATCACTATGCAAATTCATTAAATTTATCAGTCGAATTTATTCACATCACTTATCCCTATATTGATATTTTCTCCGCATTCGAGTTGTCCCTGATTTGCAAGAAATACGAAGTTGATGTGTGCGTTGTAGCCGTTACGAAATTCCTTGCAATTGCAACAATGGCTTCTAAATTCAGTAGGCATAAATCAAAAGTATATCTCTATCGGCAATTACAATCAAGCATTAATAAAAAAGATTTTTATCATAATTATATTTATTCACGACTCAGCGGCATTGTCGTACTTACTGAAAATATGCGTGGGGAACTTCTGGAAAATACTATTAGCAATCCTGATAATGTTAAAGTTATTCCTTATGGTATCGAATGGAATAAATATCGTTCCGATAATTTTAATAAAAAGGAAGTGCGACAATTATTCAGTCTTCCCGAAGACAAATTCATTATCGGAAATATTGCCAGAATACATAAAGCGCAAGACCAAATCAGCATTCTCTATGCTTTTCATTCGGCAAATCTCCCGAACTCCGTACTTGCATACTGCACGGGCGAAGAACTACCGGAGCAAAATTATCATCTGCAACTTATACAGGAAGTTGAAAAACTGAACTTACTCTCTCGTGTAATCTTTCTCCCCTGTACTGACAAAATGCCGGAATTAATGAATAGCTTCGATATGTATATGCTTGCCTCTCGCTCCGAATCTTTCAGCCTTGCACTTATTGAAGCTTTGGCAAGCGGATTGCCTGTTATTGCCGTTAGGAGCGGTGGCATTCCCGAAATTATCAAACATAATGAAAACGGATTTCTTGTTGAACGTTCGGATATCGATACCAGCATTAAATACTTGAAAGAGATTTATAATAATCCGACAATCGCTGATAAATTTAGAGCTAGTAATCAAAAAATTGTTAGAGAAAAATTTGATTATAATAAGCAGACCGGAGCATTTTTTGATTTCGTACAATAATCTCTAATTACTTGCATCTTTTGCCGAAATAAATAATATATTATTCTCATTATCTCAATGTAGCATCAAGTTCCTGCTCCAATTTTTTAATTTGAAATTCTGCCCATAGAGGCAAATGGTCGCTCATTATATTTTCCAGCTTGCGTATTTCCGTACCTTTGTAAACGGCAAGATTAAAAGGTACAACGCCGAAATTGCCATTGAATTTGAAGGACTTCCGTGGCACCCAAGCAATTTTATCATAAGTTGCCGTTTGCCTAAGATTAGTTTTTGTTGTATCCAAGCCGTCAGGCATTTTAAATTTCTTGCTCGTAAGTGCATTGAAGAATTTATCGGCATACTTTGCAATATTGAAATCACCGACAATAAATATATCCCTATCAAAAACGCGACTACCCTCTGCACTCGACATTTTATGAATATAATCAACTATGTTTCTGATTTCCTTTTCTCTTTCGGCTTTGCCGGCAGAGCCGCTACCATAATAAATATGAACATTAACAACTATGAAATCAAAACGTCCAGCTTTGAATGATGCGGCATAAGGAATGCGATGAAGTTGGTAACCCGTATGCGTCTTACCGGAAACCGGATATGTTAAATTACTCACAAATCCCGTATTGACAACTGTCCGCTTATCGTAGAGAAAAGCAAACCGTTCATTATTTCCCGACTTTTCCGAAACAAGAAACTTATAATTACCGGGTAAATAATTTTGTAATCGTTTGAGTGCATCAAGGTCGTGCATTACTTCTTGTATTGCAACAATATCAAAACGTTCAATAATATCGGCAATATACTGAATGGTACGGTCGGATTTTTTCTTACCGAATTTTTTAATGTTCCACGTAGCGATAATGATATTTTCATCAACTGAACGCAGAGGCACAATTCCGTTGAGTACTTGCATTAGTTCTTTGCGTTCGCCGGCAATTGTTTTAATTAGTTCATTTGGCATAATACAATTCTCCATATTATTATTAAACAAAATTTACAGTAACAATAACAGAAACAGAATCCAATAAACAATATATGACAATATAAAATATATTTACTATTATACAAATAATAATTTCGCTTTTTTCAATATTTTTTATATTTTGTTTTTCACAGTTCACTTAATCGGGAATATTATGAAAATATATATAATTCTATTTGTTTTGCTTAGTGTTAATCTATCAGCAAATGTAATTTCAATCGGTAAAAACGGCGACTACGAGAAATTGTCGGAAGGCGCAGCAGTAGCAAAACCCGGTGATACTCTCTATTTATTTCCAGAATCACACAGTGTAAATCAGTATATCGAGAACCTTCACGGCACACAGAGCCAACCTATTTGTATAATTTCGGACACAAATCAAAAGGCTGTTTTTAGCGGTGGTAAGCAAGCAATACATTTTGTCAATGTCTCATGGCTATATATCTCGGGCTTAGTTTTCGAGAATCAGAAAATAAACGGGGTAAATATTGACGATGGCGGCGATTATTCTACACCTACTCATCATATTGTTATTGAGCATTGCGTATGGCGGGGTATGAATGCCACAGGTAATAATGACGAGTTGAAGATGTCCGGTGTAGACTCATTCTCTGTTCGTTACAATACATTTTCAAATGGCTCGGACGGTGGTAGTTTGGTGGATATGGTCGGTTGTCATTGGGGAGTTTTTGAGCAGAATAAATTTGAAGATGCAGGTTCAAATTGTATTCAGGCAAAAGGCGGCACACGCTCTATTTCGATATTCCGCAATCATTTTAAGAATGGAGGCAGACGTTCTATCAACTGTGGTGGTAGTACCGACTTACCATTTTTCAGACCAATAAATGCTGATTATGAAGCAAAAAATATTGATATATATTCGAATATTTTTGTTGGCTCAACTGCGGCTATTGCTTTTGTTACCGCCACTGAATGCCGTTTCATTAATAATACAATCGTAAATCCAAAACGATGGGTTCTGCGTGTATTACAAGAAACCGATAAACCGAGATTTATTAAATGTAACAACAATACATTCTCAAATAATATTTGCTACTTCAATAATGAAGCAGACCACGAAGGCGGTATTAATCTCGGTAGCAATACGCAAGCGGAAACATTTAAATTCTTCAATAATCTATGGTATAACAGAGATAATCCCATTTGGGACGGACCTAACACTAATTTCTGTCATCGCAATTCAATCATAAATAGTAATCCGAAATTCATTAATGTTCATAATGAGAACTTTTCTCTTGATACAAATTCACCTGCTATTAGTTCTGGGAAGAATTTCATAGATATTTTAACTGATTACTATGGAAAACACTTCAAGCCTAAGCGCTGTATTGGTGCTATTGAATATAAACCCGATGACATTAATAGTATAAATAGCAATAATGGTCATTCAATAACAAATATCACTCCCAACCCTGCCACCGACTACATAGATATTGTCGTAACGGGTAACCGCACCCTGAAGGATGCGGTTAAAGTGTATGATATACCGGGCAATACTGTTTTATCCTCCCCCGCCTGCTCCGCAGGCACCCCCTCCGAAGGGGGACATATTC
>CAZOOR010000072.1:0-12973 GCA_964581505.1 uncultured Hyphomicrobiales bacterium | reverse complement strand
CCTCTGAATGCTTGGTCATTTATTATTGATGGTAGGCAAGACCTTGTATTAAATACAATTAATTTAACCACAGTCGATGTTGAAGAAGAAGAAAATTTAAACTTTAACGTTAATGATATTTATCCGAATCCGGCAACTGATTTTGCCGAGTTTACATTTAATTTGGATAATAGTTCAAATGTTGTTATTGAAGTTTACAACGCATTGGGTCAGAAAGTATCTTCCGTACTCAATCAGAATTTGAGTGCAGGTTTGAACGGTGTTAATATTAATGTCAGCAATTTACTTAACGGTACATATTATGTTAGAATGACAAGCAATGGTCATTCAATCACAAAGACTATGACAGTTGTTCATTAATATTTGCTTATAGTATTAATTATAAGAGAGGCTGTCTCATTTATTTGAGACAGCCTCTCTTTATCAAAATACTAATCGAAACAATCAGCCCAAAACTGCTTTGATTCTTTCATATATATCGTCAATTGTTCCCAAACCGTTAATCATCTTAGTAATACCCTGCTTTTCGTAATATTCGATAAGCGGTTTTGTTTGTTTCTCATAGACTTTCAAACGATTAAGAATTGCCTCTTCCTTGTCGTCATCGCGCTGATAAAGCTCACCACCGCAGTTATCACAGACGCCTTCGACTTTCGAAGGATTATAAATGTTGTGGAATGTTTTTCCGCACTGTCGGCAAGTTCTGCGTGCAGAAAGTCGTTTGATTAATTCTTCATTAGGTACATCAAGTACAAGCGTCAGGTCAAGTTTTTCGTTCAATGACTTGCACAGTGAATCAAGTGCTTCGGCTTGTGGTACTGTGCGAGGGAAACCATCAAGGATATAACCGTTCTGGATTTCCGGTTTCTTCAATTCTTCCTTAATCATATCAATAATGATGTTGTCGGGTACTAAATTACCGGCGTCCATATACTCCTGTGCTTTCTTACCAAGTTCCGTTCCTTTTTTTCTGTTGGCGCGCAGTATGTCACCCGTTGAGAGTTGAATAACTCCGTAATCTTTGCAAATCCTTTCGGATTGTGTGCCTTTACCTGCTCCCGGAGGTCCTAAAAATACAAGTTTCATCACTAACCTCTATCTTTTTTTTAAAATTATTTATTAAGATATATATAATTTAACTTTGTAATTGAAAATATACAAGATTTTTAAAATAATTGTAAACCTTTTGTGTTGTAGATGCTATTGATTATATTTGAATAATATTATGACTAAACAAATAATTAATAGAGTAACCGTGTTCTGCGCTTCGAGTTCTAAGATTGACCCGCACTATACGGAGTCTGCTTATAACTTAGGCAAAATGCTTGCTAATGCCGGTATTGAGCTGATATACGGCGGCGGCAAAGTCGGACTTATGGGAGCTGTGTCGTCCGGTTCGCTTGACGCAGGTGGGACGGTTATTGGTGTTATTCCAGAATTTATGAAAAATCTGGAACTTGGCAGGAAAGATATCGCCGAATTACGTGTTGTTCCCGATATGCACGAACGGGTCAAGATGTTGATTGAGGATTCCGATATGCTGATTGCTTTGCCCGGTGGCGTTGGTACTTTCGATGAACTTATGCAGGCAATTGCATGGAAAACGCTCGGGTTGATTGTTAAGCCCATATTGCTTGTAAACACAAAAAATTATTTTAAGCATATTATTAATGCTCTCGAAGATGCGGAAGTGCAGGGCTTTATGCACGTTGCAAATACTAATCTGTGGCATGCACTATCCACGCCCGAAGATGTATTGCAATACATTAGCCGGATACAGCAGAATGTCAATACAATAGTTGCACAATCAATAGGATAAATTATGATTAGACATATTGTTATGTTTAGATTTCACGATGAAGCAGGTGGCAGAAGTAAAAATGAAAATTTACGAAAAGCAAAAGAATTGCTGGAAACTCTTCCGGCAAAAATCAATGAAATTAAATTCTACGAAGTAGGTATCGGTAAAGAAATGAGTGCCGCATCTTGTGATTTATGTCTTAACTCCGCTTTTGATAATTGGGAAGATTTGAACATTTATCGGGGGCATCTCGAACACAAGAAAGTCGTTGAATTTATCAATTCGGTCAGAAGCGAAGTTTTTTCAAGTGATTATGAATATTAGTTGATGCTGAAAAAAATATATAAAATATCAAAATCAACATTTCTTATTATCCTCTTGGGTGGTATTAGTACTATGCCGTGGCTTGGTTATCTCGAAGTTCCTGTAATGAATGAGGATTTTTTAATATTGAGTTGGTTCTCACCTAACTCCTTTCTTGATGCTTTCGCAAGTTTCTACGGACATATTGTCGGCGGTCCCTATTGGCGACCGGTGATTTGGGCGGCAAACGCAATAACCAAGTATTTTGCAGGCTATCAGGCATGGCCCTATCATCTGACAAATATACTTGTTTATGGTGTAATTGTTTTTGCCTTCTTTGAATTTATGCAACGCTTGGGGTTCGAGCGGCGGCGAGCATGGTTGGGTGCATTTATTTTTGCAGTATTGCCTTCTCACGAGTTATCGGTTGCTTGGATTGCCGGACGTACCGATACAATTATGGCAATGTTCCTATTATTCGGTATGAACAACCTCGTATATGCGTATAAGAACAGTCGCTTCTATTTTATTCCGGCACTTCTATTCTTTTTGTTTGCTATGCTGTCCAAAGAACCTGCTTATGCAGTTCCAGCGATGCCGTTTTTATTTTTATTATTACGAGAGAAAAAATTATCCAAGCAAGATTGGGTAACTGCTCTTCGCCATTCTTTTATTTTAGCAAGTATTGTAATATCTCTATTATTATACAGACTACTTGCAATAGGTGGAACACCTTTTGCATCACAGAATTTTGCAGACTTTGATTTATTGACAATTGTTCGTAATATATTGCTGTATATACCAATAAGTTTTATTAGGGCTGACCAATTGGAAGGAATATATTATTTCTTTATGTCTCATAACTCAGCCATATATATTGCTTCCGCAATAAGTCTTGTATTAATTTCACTTGCAGTCCTGCGTTATCGCAAAATGGAAAGACGTGAAAAGCATTTACTCCTCTTCGGTTTCTTGTGGTTTATTGTATTCATATTACCGGCAAGTACATTCTTTGGTCAATGGTATGCTTTTACCTCTTCAATGGGTTTGATTATTATGCTTATGAGCTTTTTGCGTTTGGATACAAAGCGTCTTTTATGCAAATATGTTTTCTATATAATACTTTCGGCAGGAATAATCTTTTCAATAGTAAATTCATCACGAAGCGATAAATGGCTGGAAGCCGCAGAACGCGCCCAAGTATCTTATGAATCATTGAACTATAAATCAAATGCCAAGGATACATTAGTATTTCTCGGTGTACCGGATAAAATCGATAATGTTAATTGTATGAAAATAGGTTTTGCACAGGCAATTTGGTATCATCTTGGAAATGATAGTATAGACGTTTCCTCGGCACTTCGATTAGAAATGAGCGATGAAGCATTCATTTCAATAGAAAGAACAGCTGGAAATGAAATTATTATGGAATTAATTGACGGTAGGTTTTTAACTGTCGGTTCTCGTTCTCGGTCTGTAATTATTGATGAAAAAATGTTTTACGAAGATGAATTTCAAAAAATTGATATTGAAACGCAAACAAAGCCAATTATTGTCTCCAAAGTACATATAATAATAAAGGAACAATCCCTGTTGAACAAAACATTTCTATTTACAGGGAAAAAATTTATACCGCTCAAATCGCTTGATATAATAGGAAAAAGTGATAATTTCCGAAATTAATCGAAATACTTATAAAAAACATTTGCATATCTAACAACAATTTACGATTTTTGCTACTGTTGGTGGTGAAAAGTGGGGAAAAGTGGTGAATTTGTACTAAGATTGGACAAATTTCGCTTCTTATTCATTTTCAAAGGTTTATCACCGATATAGCAAAAAGAACAAATGCAAAATACGAAAATGTCGGTTTATTTCAAAGGTTCGGAAACATATTCGCTCGATAGTAAGGGTAGGGTTGCAATACCGGCGAAGATGCGCAAGCAAATATCTTCGGAAGCCGGTGGAAGCTTTGTCGTAACGCGTGGCGTGGATAAATGTATTGTTGCCTATCCATTGGACGAATGGGAAGAATATTCAAAGAATATGCGACACTTGAATATGTTCAATCCAAAAGAGCGTTACGTGGTAAATGTAATGAATATGTGGATGGACGAACTTGAAATGGACGCTCAATCAAGGATAAAGCTTCCGGCGCAATTGCTGGAATTTGCGGGCATAAAAGACAAAGTTAGGATTGTCGGTATGATTAATCATTTGGCTTTGTGGAATCCCGAAGAACATAATGAGTATATTCAGCGGCTCGAAGAAGTGCAACCTTATGAATTGGCAGTTCAGCAAGTATTTGAGATGAATCGCAATGAGTAAAAAAAAAAGAAAAAGTTCTTAAGCAAAGAAACTGCGGCAGATTATGATTATCATCTGCCGGTAATGCTCCGCCAATCCGTTGCTATGCTTGTAACGAGGCAAGACGGCACTTATGTGGACGGAACTCTTGGTGGAGGTGGGCATGCGGCTGAAATTATCGCAGGGCTTAATTCAGGGGGGAAACTGATTGCCTTCGATAAGGACGAGGAAGCCATTAAATACTGCCGTACCGGTATCCTGGGGGGGAATTTATCCGGTGCGGTTATGCCCGATGTCGTTTTCATTAACGACTCGTTTGATAAGGCATGCAGCATAAATGAGGGCATTGACGGAATTTTGCTCGACTTGGGCTTGTCTTCCAGACAGCTCGATGAGGCTGAACGCGGGTTCAGTTTTAGACACAATGCACCGATTGATATGCGTTTCGGCGGAAAGGGGGAATCTGCCGAAGACGTTTTGAGTGCATACAGTGCAGATGAACTTCGAGACATTTTTCGCAAATACGGCGAAGAACCTTTCGCAAGAGTTATAGCACGGCGTATTGTTGAGATTCGCCGTGCTACGCCGTTTAAGACTACTTCCGACTTGGCAAATGCCGTTGCTTCCGTTGTTCCGCAAAGATTTTTAAATAAAGCCCTAGCCCGTATATTCCAAGCCGTACGTATTGCTGTCAATCGTGAACTGGAAGTACTGGAATATACATTGGAAAACATTTGCAATGTACTGCGTCCGGGTGGTAGAATTGTTGTAATTTCGTACCACTCACTCGAAGACCGTATTGTTAAAAATATATTCCGCACTAAATCCAGACCTCAAAAATTCGATGACATATACGGTAAAGCAATTGATGTGCCAGAGTTGAAAATAATTACAAAAAAACCTATTATCCCCGATGAAGATGAATTGGAACGCAATCCCAGAGCGCGCAGTGCAAAATTGAGAGTAGCCGAAAAGTTATAAATGGTCTGCTTATATCCTATTGATATTACATTGATTATATTAATTAGGAAAAATCTTGCTTATCGAAATGTAAAAAAATTGAACCGTAAATATTAATCCACAAACTGTTTTTTATATTCATTATGCCAAACTTCGTCATCAGTAAGTATTTCGCTAACGAATCTCGCCGGAATTAATTCAAATCCATCTCCGGTTCGCAAGTTCTCCACCATTTTAAAAGATTCTGCAACAACATATAGTTTATTATCGGGGTAGGCTGTTTCTGCCAGTAGTTTGGTTGGTACACCGTTTACAACATTATGAGTCTTATCATAGCCGTCTGCACCAATAAGACAAAAATCTATATTTGGTTGTAATTGTTTAAATTCTTTATAAGAAATAATACTCGAATTAATATTTGTATCCGACAAGGAATCAACAAGTTGCTCGGAATAATCAAAATTATTCCACACGGATTGAACTGCAAATAAGTTAATCTCTATTTTATTTTTATCAGCAAGACGCAATAGTTTTATTATATTCGAGCTGTATGTACAAGTAGAAATATTAAATGTAGTCTTATTATTCGCTGTAAATAACTTATTATAAGCATTAATAATTGTTTTTTCACCGGCTCTTTGCATTTTATTCCTGACTTCGACGCAGAAATATTTTTTCCCCTTTACAAAGACCTTTTTGTAGTCATCAACTGCATAATTGCAAATAACTTCGACCGCTGTCATAGTAGGTTTAGCTTTTTGCAACATAGAGGCTATTGATTGTGGAAAATAGTCATTTCCGTGTAGTTCCAAATCAATAGCGGCTGTAACAATATCAAGAGCCTTGGTAGCGATTTCCGTACTACCGCTCGCATAATCTTTTTTTATATTATCTATTTCTTTATATAGTGCTTCTATGACATTCATTTTGTATATTATATCAGATTCTCTCAATTTCTCCAATAAAATATTATAATGGAGAACGATAACAGAAATAATATACTGTATTAAAAAAAAAGAAAAAATACCTATAACTTGGTATTTTATAAATAATTTATTATATTTAACTTTGAATTAAGTATTGTACTTGATTCAGAATTAGTTACAATATTTTAAAATTATTTGTGGGGATTGCAAATGAGATTTATAAACAAATTGGCTGAAGAGGACGTCAAAAAATTGTGGGTTATGATGCAGACGTCCGATACAATCAGAATTAGGCAAAGAGCGCATGCTCTATTGCTAAGTAACAAAAAGTATAGTATTGATGCGATTGCCGATATATTTGAGGTTCATCGCGATACTATCAGCAGGTGGTTCGTCCATTGGGAAGAACATGGAATTGAGGGTCTTGCTGACGCTCCGAAGCCGGGACGTCCGAGAAAAAAAGATGGACATGTTAAAAAGGAACGCGATTACAAGTTGTTATCTGACTTAAAGTTAGAGGAATAAGAAATTTTATCTGTATCTAAGAAACCCTTTTTTGGTGCAGGTAATACACACATTTATATTTTCATATAAAGCCCTATAACCGCATGATTAATCGGAGGTGATTCTCTACAAGTCTCCTCCGATTGGTCGCATTATTATTTCTTCCGTTATTAACCGTTCTTCCATATTCATTTTTATTGTGTTTACAATAACTTTTGCCACATCAACGGGTTGCATCATTCTGTCGCAGAACTTAGCGCGTGTTTTTTCGTCCCACATATCGGATTCCGTAGCACCGGGCAAAATGTCAATTATCCTAATACCTTTCGAACGAACTTCATTACGAAGTACCCTATCCATAGCAAGTAGTGCGGATTTACTTGCCGAGTATATCGCTGTACCTTCAAACACAGTTTGTGTTGCTACTGATAGAATATTTATTATTATTCCATTCCCTTTATTTTCAAGCATATCAGGTAGCACTGCTTTTGTGCATAAGAACACACCTTTTAGATTTGTTGCGATAGTATCGTCAAAGTCTTTTTCGCTTGTTTCTAAAAAACTCTTAAATATACCAATACCCGCATTATTGATAAGAATATCCACACCACCTTTTATTTCCTTTATTTCGGCATAAGCATTTTTCACATTATCGGAATTAGAAACATCGCAAGGAATAATGTAAACTTTTTCAGATGATTGAAAGTGCTGAATTACATCATCAAAAGATTCCCTTCGGCGTGCAGACAGAAATAATGTAACATCATTTTTTGCCAATAATTTTGCAGTTTCAAATCCTATACCTCTACTTGCACCGGTCAGCCAAATTCGTTTGTTTTTCATAAAAATTTTCCATTTTTTTTACATAATGATATTTTGGGGATAATTATAACATAATTATTAATAAATTTGTTATTTACAAAAGATGAAAAAATGAAAAAAGATAACAAAAATATTAATAGTGATAATTTAGACAGTATTCTTGATAAATTATTTTCTTTGAGACGCTTCGGTATAAAGCCCGGACTTGAGCGAATTTCTGCACTATTGGATAAATATGATAATCCCCAGAATAAGTTTAAGTCTGTTCATATCAGCGGTACTAATGGCAAAGGTTCTGTCAGTTCTATGCTTGCATCAATTCTTATTGAGGCGGGGCATAATACGGGCTTATATACTTCGCCGCATTTGGTTAAATTCAACGAAAGAATTCAAATTAACGGCAAGATGATTTCCGATGATGATTTGAAACGCCTTGCGGCTAAATATCTATCTGTGGCTGACGAACAAACTACTTTTTTTGAAATCACTACTGCTATTGCTTTTGATTATTTTGCTGAGAATAATGTTGCTCTTGCCGTAATTGAAGCAGGAATGGGCGGACGCTATGATGCAACAAATGTTATTACACCGGTGCTGTCCGTAATTACTGCAATTGACAATGACCATAGCGAATATCTCGGAAATACAATTGCTGAAATAGCCGAAGAGAAAGCGGGTATTATTAAAAACAATATTCCCGTTGTGGTGATGAATGACGAAGATGAAATAAAGAATATATTTGTAGAAAAATCAAATGCTGTTTCGGCACCGCTTATTTTTGCCGGTGATTATACATTACCAAAGATAACCAAATTCACTCATTCGCTCAATCGAGTTCTGGAATTGAATATTCAAAACGAAACGTTTACCGTGCATTTTAAACTTCCGGGACAACATCAGATTGAGAACCTCCGCCTTGTTATTGCCGCCGCAGACAATTTGCAGAAAGAACTGGAAATCAGAGGTCCCGACATTGAAGCCGGAGTTGAATATATGCGTGATAATATATTTTTCCGAGCAAGGACTGAATTCATTAGTAAAAAGCCGCCGGTGATACTGGACGGAGCGCATAATCCTGCAAGTATCAAAGCATTGAAAGAAACTATATTGAATTCAAAGTATAAGGATTCAAAATTCAATATATTATTTGCGGCTATGAATGATAAAGATATTCCTGCTATGCTCAATGAATTGCTTCCGATAGCTGGACGTTTTGTCTTTACTACACCGGATAATCAGCGTGCAACAGATGGAGCTCAATTTGAGAAAATTGCACAGGCGGCTGATATTGAATACACATATTACAAAGATGTTATTGATGCCTATATCTATGCAAATAAGTTAGGCGAACCCCTGCTGATATGCGGTTCGTTTTATCTTGCCGGTGAGGTTTTGAAATATTTAGAATATTAACATTATTTTTTAAAAGGAAATTACTATGCTGACAGCTGACACACACAAAATCAAAAGAGCATTGATATCTGTTTCTGATAAAAACGGAATTATTGATTTCGCTAAAGAGTTAGCGGCTCTTGATATTGAGATTTTTTCTACCGGCGGCACTATGAAAACCATTGCCGATGCCGGTATTCCCGTTAGAAGTATCTCGGATTTAACGGACTTCCCGGAAATTATGGACGGAAGAGTCAAAACCTTGCACCCAAAGATTCATGCAGGTTTGCTCGCCGTATTGGATAATGAGGAACACGTCAAACAGATGAAGACTCATGGCTTGGAATCTATTGACTTACTCGTTGTCAATTTATATCCGTTTGAAGCGGCTCTTGAAAAACAGCTACCTCACGATGAAATGATTGAAAACATTGATATTGGCGGACCGGGTATGCTACGCGCCGCCGCAAAGAATTACCTCTGGACTGCTCCCGTAACCAATCCCGAAAGATATAGCGAAATATTAGAGATGCTAAAAGACAGCGGTACAATTAACGAGCAATACCGTCTGGAACTTGCCGCTGATGTATTTACACATACTGCATATTATGACACACTGATTTCCGATTATTTGCGCAAGCAAACAAAAATGACTGAACCGGATAAATTTTCAATTCCTATGAAGAAAATTCAGAGCTTGCGTTACGGCGAAAACCCGCATCAAGCCGCTGTACTTTACGGTGAGTTCCATAATATATTTAAGCAACTGCATGGTAAGGAGCTTTCGTATAATAATATTATTGATATTGATTCTGCCGCAAAGTTAATATTGGAATTCGATGAAGAGCCGACTGTTGCGATTATCAAGCACACGAATCCTTGCGGCGTAGCTACCGCAGACACTCTGCTTGATGCTTGGGATAAGGCATTTGCTACAGACACGGTTTCACCATTTGGAGGAATTATTACCGTCAATCGTCTGGTTGACAAAGAATTTGCCGAAAAAGTTCACGGTATATTTACGGAGCTGATAATTGCACCGGAGTTTACCGAAGCCGCTCTCGAAGTATTACAAAAGAAACGCGATAGACGTTTGATTGTAGCCGATTACAATGCTTTGAGAGAGCATATTTCTTATGACTTGAAATCTGTTACGGGCGGCTATCTAAGACAGCAGACGGATACAAAATTATTGAACGAAGAAAAACTTCGTGTAGTTACAAAACGCCAACCCACAGAAGAGGAAATGAAAGCATTAATGTTCAGTTGGCGAGTATGCAAGCACGTCAAATCCAATTCAATAGTTTACACGGCACACGACCGCACACTTGGCGTTGGTGCAGGGCAAATGAGCCGTGTTGATTCGGCAAGGATTGCCGTTGCAAAAGCGGAGTTGATGGGACTTGATTTGAAAGGCAGTGCTTGCGCTTCCGATGCTTTCTTCCCATTTCCTGATGGCGTGGAGCAAGCCGCTGAAGCCGGTGCTACTGCTGTTATCCAGCCGGGCGGCTCAATTCGAGACGAAGAAGTTATTGCTGCTGCCGATAAACTTGGTATTGCAATGGTCTTTACGGGTATGCGCCATTTTAAGCATTAAATAATTGTTATCACTATTTAAAAAGGCTGCCGAGCAAGGCAGTCTTTTTTGTTTGGTTACCTGCATTCACCTTATTGGTGATATAATGCAAAGAGTAGGAAGGGGATAGTATGTTTATTCTTATAACCGCATTCTTCAGGGTGCGGTATAAAAATAAATGCAAATTAACCCGAGCAAGCACTCGGGACTATCCCCTATTTCTTCAATAATATCCTCGCATCAACTGCCTTTACATACTCCTGCGTACCCAATAAAGGATTAATGTCCATCTCGGCTACTTCGGGAGCCGCCTCCACCAATGCACTCACGCGAATAATTACATCTGTAAGAAATTCCTCATTCACACCTTCGCGTCCGCGCACACCCTTAATAATGTCATACGCTTTGATATTCTTAAGCATATATTCGGCTTCCTCTTTACCGACAGGTGTTATTGCCGCTGAAACATCTTTCAGCACTTCAACAAATATTCCACCCAGACCGCATAAAATCAAATGCGAAGAATCCTCTCGCTTTGCCCCGACATATACTTCCGTACCACTCAGCATTTCTTGCATAAGAACGCCACTTGCATCATCAATTGAGAACAACTCGGCAAAAACTTTCTTTACATCTTCGATGCTTTCGATATTCAAACGCACACCGCCCACATCGGATTTATGCACGGGACCGACCACTTTCATCACAAGCGGAAAAGCGATTTTCTCTGCAACTGCTACTGCTTGGGATATATCAGTAACTACAAATTCCCGAGTATGACTGATTCCCGCCGCCACAAGTAAACTACGCACATCATCAGGACTAAGATAACCCTCATCATTGCCGTCAATAACCTTGCGAATCGCCTTTGTATCAATCTCTATTTTTCCGTTTACGGCAAATGGCTTATGCGCGTTTTGCACCTTGCATAACGCCTTCCCAAGCATAACTTCATCGGTAAAAGCAATCCTGCCCAAAGACTCGAAATGCTTTATGGCATCACCCGCCTGAACCACAGAAGGTAGCACCGGAAATATCGGCTTACGACAAGTATTCATCTTATCGTGCAGTACATCATATACATTGCTAACGTCCCACATTCCTGTCGTTCCAAATATCACAACCGAACCGTCAATATTAGCAAACTTATTATCAACATAATCCAATATTGTCCCTAACTGTTCAGCAGTTCCAGTAGCAAGAAAATCAATCGGATTGGCAACTGACGAACCCGGGAAGAGCTTCGATTTCAACTCGGCGGCGGCTTCGCCCTCAATATGAGGCACGTTCAACCCGCCACGCGTCAGCTCGTCCGTCAGCAATACCCCCGGACCACCCGCATGAGTAATCACGGCTATATTTTTGCCTTCCAGCTCCTTATGTTGCAAAATGCCCGCAACATAGACCAATTCTTCGCGACTGTAACAACGGACAATACCCGCTTTCCTCAACAAAGCATCAGTAGCTGTATCCGAACCCGCCAACGCCCCCGTATGAGACGACACAGCACGTGAGCCGGCATCAGTTGTTCCGGCTTTTACGGCAGCAATACGGCAACCCTTTTCAATGAGAGAGCGAGCATGCTTCAATAATTTCTCCGGCTTTTTTACTTGCTCCATATACAGCAATTTTACCCGCGAACTCGCCCCAGCGTCAAAGGTCTCGTCCCAATATTCCAACACTTCCTCAACACCGATTTGCGCACTATTGCCGACAGAATAAATACTCGCAAAAGATAATCCCATAGGTATTGCCGTCTCAAGAATAAACACCATAGTTGCACCAGAAGCCGAAACACAATCACAACCCTTCGGATTTAATTTTGGGATAGGTCCGGCAAAAACACCGGCATAACTCGGAGTCAATACGCCGATACAGTTAGGTCCAATCAAGGTGCCGCCAACACTCTCAACTTTTGCGGCGATTCTCTCCTCCAAACGCCGCCCTTCATCGCCCACTTCACTAAAGCCCGCAGACAGAATAACAAACCCACGCGTCCCTTTATCATCAGCCAACACATTAATCGTATCTTCCGAATACTTTGCCGCTATTGCAATAAACGCAAGTTCCACATCAGGCAAATCAGCTACGGACTTATAGCACTTTAAACCCTGAACATCATCTTCCTTGGGATTAACTGCATAAATTTCGCCTTCATAATCATAATCAAGCAAATTCTTTAATAATTTGCCACCGGGTTTATGTACATCATTAGATGCACCAACGACAACGATACTCTTCGGCTCGGTTAATTCTCTAACTATCATAATCTTCTAATCATTTTTCAATAACAAAAATGCAAATTAACATATTTGCAACATATAATAAACAAAATAATAATACTTATAACATCAATACATATCCAGAGGGCTGGGGTGAGGA
>CAZOOR010000071.1:0-13040 GCA_964581505.1 uncultured Hyphomicrobiales bacterium | reverse complement strand
TTTGCAATATACTATTTTTTAAGAATAATTAAAAGTATTTTATATATTTCTTAATCAATCAGTCGTACAGGATGATTTTCTGATATTCCTGAATAAGTATTTTCAGAAAATATACACAGCCGAACGCCGTGTATTTTCTTGAAACTTAATTTTGTCATTGTTATTTAGAAATTATACATTCACAAATATTAATTTCTAAATTAATATTTCATTATTAAATATGCAAAACTTATTGGACAGCCTCCTTAATCAGCCGCTCCTCACCCCTGCCCTCTCCCAGATGGCGAGGGGGCGAACAACCGAAAACAAAACTGCATCTTTCAGAGTACGATTTATATTATCGCGAATCAGTTTTATTTATAAATTGCTAAATCTTTATTTGTTTTAATTATTGTAATTTAATATCTTGCATACTGTTAATTGTATGCAAAAAAAAAATTATTTTCATTCACAAACTTTTACTAATTATTATGAAAAGTATTATTACACTATTGTTTGCCCTAATCCTGATTGCAGGCTGCGGCGGCAAAGAAGAACCTAAACAACAAGCTGACACACAAGAAGCTGTCAAGCAAGCACCTGTAAAGATTAAGCTGGCAGAGTTTAAAGAAAAAGCAGGCGAACTGATAGGAAAAGAAATAATCATAACAGGTATTGTTGACCACACTTGTAAACACAGTGGTAAACGTATGTTTCTTATGGACGAGAAATCCGAAGCGGCTCTCAAAGTCGAAGCCGGAAAGAATATATCTACTTTTGATGCCTCGCTTACAGGAAATACTGTCGAAGTTCTCGGCTTAATAAAAGAAAAAGTAGTTGATAAAGATTATCTGGACAAATGGGAACAAGACCTGAACAAGGATAAAGAGAGTGATAAGAAAATTCACGATGGTAAACACGAGGATAATTCAGATGAAGACGAGAAAAAAGAAAGTTTGGATAAAATTAATACTTTAAGACAAAAATTAGAAAAAACCGGCAAAGACAAATTGTCCTTCTATTCTGTAGAATGTATTAAATATAAAATTATCAAATAATATTTACGGTATGCAGGCGGGTTAGTACAACTCGCCTGTACCTAATGTTTACTATGAAAATCAAATGGCGTAAATGGTTCCGCATCATTCACCGTGATTTAGGATATTTCTTTGCTATCCTGACAATTGCTTATGCACTTTCGGGTATAGCGGTTAATCATTTAAATGATTGGAATCCAAATTATATTATCGAAAATAAAAAATTCAAAACCTCAATTGCAAGCAATAAAGCCAATATATCTAAACAAACGGTTGTAAATATACTGAAAAAATTCGGTGAGGAAGATAACTATAAAAAGCATTACTTTCCTTCGTCAGAAAAGTTGAAAATATATTTCAATGATGGTAGTATTGTTGTGGATTTGCAAACAGGCAATGCCCAATATGAAACAATCAAACGGCGTCCCATATTCCATACGGTAAACTATCTGCATTATAATCCCGGCAAATGGTGGCTTTGGTTCTCAGATTTTTTTGCAGGCTCCTTAATTGTCCTCTCAATAACGGGTTTGTTTGTAATTAAAGGAAGAAAGGGCTTCAAATGGCGTGGTGCAATTATTGCTACACTTGGATTGATTTTGCCTGTTCTGTTTTTACTGCTCTATTATTGACATTTAATTAACAAATACTATTTCCAGACTGCCCGAGCGTGGGTAGTGGATTATTCCGTTTATTGTTTCTGAGATAATTTTCATCTTGATTGTATTGACATTCTGTCGCCCAATCTTCACCTGAAAGATATTGTCTGCATCTCCTATCAAATCCCGCTTGCTTAATTCGACTGTAAATTCAAAAGGCTCGGAAATTATTAATTTTATTTTGTCTTTGTCGGAGATTTCTCTCTTAGCTTCTATTCTGATATAAATAGATGAGTCATCATTTCCGAAATACACCGATGACAGCAACTCGGCAGAAGAGTGCATAGCATCCATTGCCAAAGAAGTGTTATAGAGACCCGCTCCCTCCCATTGCTTAATATCCATTTTTTTTATATCGGGCGTAATTTTTGTTTTCGCTTGTTGTAATAATTGCTTGGATTGAATTTTGCTAAATGGCTTAAACAAATATTTCGGTACATCTTCGCCAAGATATGTATAAACATTAATCAATAAACTGCGGAACATAATATCGAAGTCGGGCTTATTTGGTGCTTGATGTGTATCGTGATACCACCAGAACCAATCGCTTCCCTCAGCAATATGAATTTCATCAATAGCCGCCTTAATATCCTTTCCTTTCTGATTCCCACTTGCTTCCTCAATTGCCTTACGTGCCTCTCGGAGTGCATTCCAAGCATTGATATGTTCTTTCTGTCCAATCCAAATATCAAAGTTAGCATTAATCCACGAACCGGCTCGCAGATAATTCATAGGACGCAAATAGTTTATAGATTGTTCATCTGTGGCTTCGCTAAAAGTAATCGTCCGAAGTTCAGGCTCATTGCTCAATCCTGTAAAAAGTGCATCAAGGAATGGCTTACCGTTATCTTTATAGAATTCCCAGCAGTTCTCTCCATCTAAAATAATTGGAACAACAGCGTGCCGAAGACTATCCTCACCATAATGAGAACTAATTTCCCAGCGAACATATTTCAAACGATTAATAAAATCACTTGCCGCTTCCTTCGGATTCATAGCGGAATAATTAAAGCCTATTAAGTCTGAAAGCAAGCGGTCGCGAAAGAAAATAATTAATTCGCCTTTATCGGTTTTAAACCGTCTGGGGAAAAACCTTTCGAGACGGTTAACGGAATTATTGAATGAGGCTGTCATAATCCCTTCGTCCGTTGCCACCCATTTAATTCCCGACTCAGCAACAAGTTCCATAATTTTATTTGATACTGCTCCCTCGGGGGGCCAAAGACCGTTAGGTTTTTTGTCAAATCGGTTGGAATAAAAATCAATTGCTTTGCTCAAATGCCATTGTGCATCTTGCGGTTCTTGGAATGCAGGCTTTGGTAATATATTATTCGGCATTGCCTCGCTCGCAGAATTAGTATCAAATAGTAGGGGCAAGATAGGATGATACATTGGCGAAACAGATATTTCCAAATTGCCCAAATCTTGCAAACGCTTCATAGTAGGAGTAATTTCTGACAGAATATCCTTCTGTATTGCAAATAATAATTGTTTATCTTCCTCACTAAAATTACGCCCTTTTGCAAATAAATATTTGACATCATTCCTTTGTCGCGAAACTTGACCGAACCAAGTCAGATTGTACCATATTTGCAAATCCAACCAATCCTGCACATTGAAAGCGGAAATATCCGAACTTTTTGCCATCTCATATAATTCTGCAAATCTAAGCTCGGGCAAAATCATATTTGCTTCGTTGCAAATAAAAAATGATTTTAGAATTTCACTTTTGTCATTGTCATTCAGTTCATCAGCCCTTTTGCGGGTTAAATTCAAAATCTTTTCATCAACATTATTCCGAGCGTAATCCTCGGCTTGCATTATCATAGACGGTACTATGTTAATTGTCTGCTTAATTGAAGGATAATTAAAAAATAAAGCAGGCAAATCATAATAATCCTTAATTCCATGAAGCCTTACCCAAGGAAGTTGATATTTCCCGTTAATTTTATAATACGGTTGATGCTGATGCCAGAGTATTGCAATTTTGAGAGATAACATTTTTTTAATAAACTTTTGAATTTTATTATAAATAAGAATTAAAAAATAAGTTAAATTTGTAATGTTTCAAACTAAATTTTTATTTTTTTTATTACGGAGAACAAAAAATGGAGAGATTTAACAACTTCATCAACGGCAAATGGGTAGAGCCGCAAACAGGCAAATATTTTAAAAATATAAACCCTGCCGATATTAGCGACATAGTCGGCGAGTTTGCCGAATCAGGTCAAGCAGACGTAGATGAAGCGGTAAAAGCCGCACGCGAAGCATATAAAACATGGAAAAAAGTACCTGCACCCAAGCGCGGTGATATTATCAAAAAAGCCGGCGACATATTCCTCAGAAGGAAAGAAGAAATTGCTAAAATAATGACACGCGAAATGGGTAAACCGGTTTTCGAGACTCGCGGCGATATTCAGGAAGCAATTGATACAGCATATTATTCAGCTTCGGAAACACGCCGTCTTTTCGGGCATACCGCACCCAGCGAAATGGACAACAAAATGAATATGTCCTTCCGCGTACCTATCGGCGTTTGCGGTATTATTACGGCATTCAACTTTCCTTTGGCAGTTCCCTCTTGGAAAATTTTACCGGCAATTGCCGCCGGCAATACTGTCGTATATAAACCCTCGAAAGATGTACCTCAGGCAGGCGTAGTATTTGCAGAAGTAATGGAAGAAGCCGGCGTTCCTCCCGGTGTTTTCAATGTTGTATTGGGCAAGGGCTATATGGGTAATATGCTTGTCGAGCATCCCGATATTGACCTAATCGGCTTTACCGGTTCGACCGGTGTCGGATTCAAAATCGGCGAAATCTGCGGAAGAACAAATAAAAAATGTTCGCTCGAAATGGGCGGCAAAAACCCGCAAATTATTATGCCCGATGCAAACTTTGAAGTCGCTATTGACGGCGTCCTTTGGGGTGCTTTCGGTACAACGGGACAGAGATGTACAGCTACTTCTCGCCTGATTGTTCATAAAGACGTTTATGATGAAATTCTTGATTTGCTCGTAGAAAGAACAAAAAAACTAAAACTCGGCAGTGGGCTTTTACAGGAAACGGAAGTCGGTCCTGTTATTCATGAGAAGCAACTCGAAACTTGCGAATACTATTGCAAAGTGGCAAATGAAGAAGGTGCCCGTCTTGTAATTGGTGGCAATAGAGCCACAGGCGGCGAATTAGACAAAGGATATTTCTTTGAGCCGACAATCTTCGCTGATGTTACGCGTGATATGAGATTATTCCAGGAAGAAGTTTTTGGTCCTGTTCTTGCAGTTACAAAAGCGGATTCATTCGAGCATGCTATTGAATTGGCAAACGATATTGAGTTCGGACTTTCATCGTCAATTTATACAAGAAATGTAAATGATGCTTTCCGTGCAATACGCGACATCGAAGCAGGTATCACATACATTAATGCTCCGACAATCGGTGCCGAAGCACACATGCCTTTTGGTGGAGTGAAAGGTACAGGCAACGGACATCGCGAAGGCGGCTGGACGGTCTTTGATATTTTCACTGAATGGAAAACCGTCTATGTGGACTTTTCTGATAAATTACAAAGAGCGCAGATTGATAATTATTAATCTCTGTCCTTTTATTTATGTAAAAAAAGAGACTATCCAATATGGTAGTCTCTTTTTTATTTTTCATTCCTAAGAGATGGCTGGGGTGAGGAGCGGCTGTTTTAAACTCACCCCTCCGTCAAAGCTTCGCAAGTCCACCCCTCTTGCAGATGGAAACTGAAAAGCAATAAACGTATTTCAACCGCACCCCGAAGGATGCGGTTAACAAAACTCAATACTCCAAATAACAATGTCATTCCTGCGCAATAATCGAAAGATAATTAATTAATCTTTCGGTTTGCTGAGAGAAGCCTTGAAGAAATCACGATTAAGCCTTGCGATAAACTTAACGGAGACCTCCTTAGGGCAAGCGGCTTCGCATTCATAATAATTGCGGCAATTGCCAAATCCCTCATCGTCCATAGTTTGTACCATAGCAAGAGCGCGGCGTTTTCTCTCCGGTTGCCCCTGCGGCAGGTAGCTGAACTGTGAAACTTTTGCAGAAACGAAAAGCATAGCGGCACTATTAGGACAAGCCGCCACGCAGGCACCGCAGCCGATACAAGCGGCGGCATCCATAGCCAAATCGGCATTTTCCTTAGCAATCGGTAGATTATGAGCATCTTGGGCATTGCCGGTATTGACGCCAATATATCCGCCGGATTGAATAATTCTATCGAATGCCGAACGGTCAACCATTAAATCCCTAATAACGGGAAATGCCTTAGCTCTGAACGGTTCTACATAAATCGTCTCGCCGTCTTTGAATTTACGCATATGTAACTGACAGGTAGTAGTCGCTTTTTCGGGACCGTGCGGTGTGCCGTTAATTGTCATAGAACAGGCACCGCATATTCCTTCGCGGCAGTCATGCTCGAAAGCAACAGGTTCCTTACCATCACGAATAAGTTGTTCATTGAGAACATCAAACATTTCGAGGAAGGACATATCTTCTGAAATATCGTTCAAATTATATTCTTCAAAATGTCCCTTAGCATTGGCATTTTTCTGCCTCCATACGTGAAGATTTATTTTCATTATTTGTAACTCCTGACAGCTAATTTCACATTTTCAAATGTAAGTTCTTCTTTATGCAGTTCCGGTTTTTCGCCGATACCTTTGTATTCCCATGCGGCAACGTAGCTGTATTCTTCATCATTACGCTTTGCCTCTCCATCGGGGTATTGATGTTCTATGCGGAAGTGAGCGCCGCAGGATTCGTCTCGGTCGAGTGCGTCCCATAGCATCACTTCTGCAAATTCAAGGAAATCAGCGGCACGTAGGGCTTTTTCAAGCACAAGATTGAGGTCTTTTCCTTCGCCTGTAATTTTGACATTTTCCCAAAATTCCTTGCGGAGTTTGGGGACAAGTTCCAGAGCTTTCTTCAAACCCTCTTCGTTGCGTGCCATACCGCAGTACTCCCACATAATCTTACCCAATTCCTTGTGGAATTCGTTGGGTGTACGCTTGCCGTTAATACTTAGCAGTTTATTGATTTTTTCCTCTGCATCTTTTTCGGCTTGCTTAAATTCCGCTTGGTCTGTACTAACCGGTTTTAATTCAGCCTTGTTCGAGGCAAGAAAATCACCGATAGTATATGGAATAACGAAATATCCGTCAGCCAATCCCTGCATCAAAGCACTTGCACCAAGCCTGTTAGCACCATGGTCAGAGAAGTTTGCTTCACCAATCACATGGAGACCCGGAATAGTGGACATCAAATTATAATCAACCCAAAGCCCGCCCATAGTATAATGCGAAGCAGGATAAATCATCATTGGTGTTTCGTAGGGATTATCTCCGGTAATACGCTCGTACATTTCAAATAGGTTGCCGTAGCGTGCTTCAATTACTTTCTTTCCTAATCTGTTAATAGCATCGCGGAAATCGAGATATACTCCATAGCCTGTCTGTCCTACACCGCGACCTTCGTCGCAAACTTCTTTTGCAGAACGGGAGGAAATATCTCTCGGTGCCAAGTTGCCGAAGCTCGGATATTTTCTTTCGAGATAATAATCTCTTTCTTCTTCCGGAATATCGTTCGGGTTTCTCTTATCGTCTTTTTTCTTTGGTACCCAAATTCTACCGTCATTACGCAGTGATTCACTCATTAGAGTAAGTTTCGACTGGTGGTCGCCACTTGAAGGAATGCAAGTAGGATGAATCTGTGTATAGCTGGGATTTGCAAAAGCGGCACCTTTTTTATAAGCACGATAAGTAGCCGTAACGTTGCACATTTGTGCATTTGTTGATAAATAGAATACGTTACCATAGCCGCCTGTTGCAAGTACAACTGCATCGCCCCAGTGCGATTCGATTTTTCCTGTTAGCAAATCACGGACAACAATGCCGCGTGCAAAACCATCAATCAAAACAACATCAAGCATTTCCTTACGCAAGTGCATCTTAACGGTTTTCTTGCCAATCTCTTTGGAAAGTGCTGAATATGCACCAAGTAACAGCTGCTGTCCTGTCTGTCCTCTGGCATAAAATGTTCTGGATACCTGCGCTCCGCCAAATGAACGATTAGCAAGCAGTCCACCGTAATCACGTGCAAAGGGAACTCCCTGAGCGACACATTGGTCAATAATACTATTACTGACCTGAGCCAAACGATAAACATTTGCTTCGCGAGAGCGGAAGTCGCCACCTTTTACAGTATCATAAAATAGTCGCCAAATACTATCGCCGTCATTCGGATAGTTCTTTGCGGCATTGATACCGCCCTGAGCCGCAATACTATGCGCCCTGCGCGGACTGTCGTGATAAGTGAAAGCATCGACCTCATAGCCGAGTTCAGCCATAGAGGCGGCGGCAGAAGCACCCGCAAGCCCTGTGCCGACAATTAATACTTTGTATTTTCTTTTGTTTGCAGGGTTCACCAATTTCATATTGAAACGATGCTTATCCCATTTTTCCTGAATAGGTCCTGCCGGAACTTTTGAATCTAATTTCATACATTACCTCCCACTATTCCAAATAAAACTGATAAAGGTATTGAAACCAGACAAAGAGAAATAAAAAATGAGAGAGCAACAGATGCTTTCTGAATTTTTGGAAAATATGTAGGATTATTCCAACCTAATGTCTGGAACATACTCTGAATGGCATGATTCAAATGGAAACCGACAATGATAACGGCAATCATATAGCCGATAGCAATAAGCGGATTTCTAAAACCGAGAACAACCATATTGTAAACATTTGTTCTTTCGAGATGTACGGCAAGCGAATTGGCAGTAACTGCCAAATTGTGCGGTGTATATATCTCTTTGGTAACATCTGCCGGATTGGTTATGCCCAAGGTTAGATGCGATATGTGATAAATTACAAATAGTAAAATAGCACTTCCCGTCCATAGCATTGTTCTGGTGGTAAGCTTTGCCTCAATATACTTTTTTACGGCATATTTATCAGGCTTGGCATCCATATTGTCCAGCTTCAATGAAATCGAGGTCCATATATGCAGTATAAATGCTACAAGCAGACCTATTCGAACTATCCATAAAATTGGTCCTAGACTGTGGAGAAATTGCGAGTATGAATTAATTGCGTCCGGTCCCAGGTATATCAACAGATTACCAAGTGTATGAACAACAACATACATTACAAGCATTACTCCGGTTACAGCCATCACAATTTTACTCATAATTGATGATTTTAAATAACCCAATACGCTCATTTTACCTTAAATATTAATGAAAAAAATAATTAACTGTATCTATACAATACAAACTTAAAAAAAATGTAGTTTTAATTTTAAATTTTCTTAAAAAATAAATTCTTTTCAAAAGCAATCACTACTAATCCACTCAAACTATCTTTAATAATTGCTCTAAAATTCCATTTCTTATTATCTGTATCTTTCAATGCAAAGAAAGGCTGATGAACAAAATCGGAAATAGATATAGTGCCGCTTGGTATTTGCTCGGGCTGTTTGAAATAATTTAGCGATGCAATATACCTATATCCTCTCCTATAAGCTAAATCCAATAGCCGCCCGGCTTTGATTGCCGCCGCTCCTTGCTTATCTATACATAGTCCGAAACCGGACAAACAAATGTTATCCGATGAGTATGCAATTACCCCATCATCAAATTCAATAATTTTCCCATCGGGGATATTGGCATCTATTTGTTTTTTAATTCTTTCTATATTATTTCGTTTCAGTTTTCCGCTTGCGATTAGTTCTTTTTCGGAATGTAATAAATACGAATGACTAAATATTAGGATTACAATTATTGCCAAAGTTGATATGATTTTTCCGGTCGTAATATTTTTAATATATTCTCTTAGCAAAATAGCAAGCAGAAGATTGAATACAACAACTTGATTGAAAAAATACCAATAACCCTGTTCCCAGAAATTTACAAAAAGCAAAATATACAGAGATTTTAGGCTGACATAAAGGCTAAGTACTTTAAGCACAAACAGCCATTTGTGATTTTCGGCAAATTTAGTCTTGGCAAGCACTCTCGCAATAAGAGGGACAAACAAAAGCGGAATAAGCAGTGGCAACACTCTAGAAAATAGATGTTCGCCGGATAGATAGTCGAATGACCTACCCGTAACTAATGAGTTGAAAATATGTCCGATATTATTCGGACTGAATGATGATTTATGCAGTCCGCTAACGGGTAGTATTAATCCGTACTCAATTTGATTGTAAATCAGATATACAACAATAACAATAAACGGCACTAAACCGACAAATACTAAATTGGAAATTTTTTTACCTTTTCCGAATTTCAATGCTACTGCAATAAATGCAATAAGTAAAAACACTTCATCAAGCCGCGCCAAAATTAATAATGTTAGTATAATTCCCGACAAAGAATAATAATTAGTATCGCTCAGTTTGTCATAAATATATCGGTTGGTAATCAATAGGAAAAAAGCAAATATCATTAGGGTCAAACCACTTTCCAAACCGTTGATTATTGACCAAGGCGAATAGTGCTGTCCAAGAGCCATTGCAAATAACATATAGAAAAACCCCGGAAATATTGCGAATAATGCAAGAAAATGCGAATCTGTGATTTTATAAAATTGAAGAAAGAGAATCAGATATGCGGCAAGCGATAACAATAAACTAAGAACAAACGCTGTTTGAACCTGTTTGGATTTATTGCTTGTATCCCCAAAAGCAATATTAAGTATATTCTGCCAAAGGAAGTGATAGCCGTTTGTAGGATTTATCCCGTCATAAGTGTTAATACCTGTTTTTGAATGATTATCAGCAATGCACAGATAGTAAAAAGCATCATTATCAAAAGTAGATGAACTAATAGCAGTCTTACTACCCGCATTCTGCCGGCTAAGCGAATGATGAAGCCGAAGCGGAAAATACAATGTCAATGTTGTGATGACAAACAAAAATAACAATGTGTAAAACTTATTTTTCATCTAATCCAATTATTTTATAATTTTCAAAATAAAAATTTTATATTTGTTTAATTGAAATTATGCTAAAAATAATTTAAAACAAAATAGAAATGCTAATAATTTCTATTATTTTTAAAATTGCCGAACAAAATCGGCAATAAATTTGTTCTTTTTGAAAGTGAAAATGAGTTTTAATAACATATATATTTACTTGAAATGGCAGTAAAACAAGAAGCATGGGGCAGTCGCGTTGGGCTGATTTTAGCAATTGCAGGTAATGCCGTAGGACTGGGCAACTTCCTTAGATTCCCTGTCCAAGCGGTACAAAATGGTGGTGGTGCATTTATTATACCCTATCTAATTTCATTTTTGATTATGGGTATTCCACTTCTTTGGGTCGAATGGTCTATCGGGCGTTTCGGCGGAGCGAGGGGGCATCATTCCACTCCATTTATTATGCACAGTATGGGCAAGCGCGCCCTATGGAAATATATAGGTGTATTCGGTATTTTTGCCAATATTGCAATAGCATCATATTATTGTTACATTGAAAGCTGGACCTTGTCCTATATTTATCATAGTATTATAGGTACTTTCAACGGAATGAGCCAAGCGCAGGTGTCGCAGTTTTTCGATAATTATCTTAATGTAATGTTTTCAACGAGTGGTATTCCTTATGAAGCAATTATTTTCTTTGTATTCTGTTTGATATTGAATACTTGGATATTGAGTCGTGGGCTTAGAGGTGGTATTGAGATAGCCGCAAAAATTGCCGTTCCTTTACTTATTATTTTCGGAATATTCCTTGCTATCAAGGCGTTCACATTGAAAGCCGGCGTTGATGGTGCAATTTTTGATGGGACACTCGGTTTCAGCTTCCTATGGACTCCGCACTTTGATTCATTGGACAATCCCAAGGTTTGGCTTGCGGCGGCAGGACAGATATTTTTTACGTTATCAGTAGGTATGGGTTCAATCCAATGCTATGCTTCGTATCTAAAAGAAAAAGAAGATATAGCCCTTAACTCGATGTCTGCCGGTTGGATGAACGAATTTGTCGAAGTTGTTCTTGGTAGTGCAATTATTATCCCGATTTCAATAGGATATTTCGGTATTGACAAAGTGATTGGATTAGTGGAGAACGGAGGTATGGGACTTGCTTTCCGCACATTGCCATTTCTATTTACGCAATGGGGTAGTTTGCTCGGAGCGATTGCAGGTGTAGCCTTCTTCGGTTTGCTGTTCTTCGCAGGTATTACTTCATCTCTGGCAATGGGTACTCCGATAATGGGCTTCCTGCGTGATGAATATAAATGGAAAAGAAAACCTGCGGCTTACGCTTTTGGGTTGTCGATATTTATTTTTGGGCTTCCGACAGTCCTGTTTTTACAGCAAGGTGTATTCGACGAATATGATTATTGGGGTGGCACTGTCTCGCTTGTTGTTTTTGCTATGCTCGAAGTAATTCTTTTCTCTTGGGTTTTCGGTATAGAAAAAGGTTGGAAGGAAATCAACAGAGGTGCGGATATTAAAATCCCCATTATTTACAAATACATACTAAAATATGTTACGCCCGTTATGCTGATTGTTGTTTTTCTTGCCGCGTTGCTCAGACCGGCTGATGATGATTGGACTAAAATGGGAACTAATGAATGGGAGTTTCACGAGAGCAGTATTATCGGTCAAATATTTCATCTCGGTAAAGGTCCAAATAAACAATACTTTGCCGATAAGTTCTACTCGGAAGTGGACGGAGAAATTACTGACATTAGCACAGGTGAACAGGGATATATTGAAATTTCACAAGAGAAAGACGGGCAAATGAACACTCTTGCAAAATACTCTTTCGCTAGTGATGTTCAACTATTAGTGAGACAAGGCGACAAAGTAAATATAGGACAAGCACTCTATCAGGGTTCTGTTATCAATAATATATTTTTTATTGATATTTCCCGAGTGCTACTCTTGTTGCTATTTATGGGTATATCCTTCTTAGTTTGGAATGCCTATCGGAAAAATAAAAAAATATTAGATAATTTATAAAGAGGATTATTATGGATACGGTACCATTGATATTTATGTTTGTAACCGAACTTACAATAACGGCAATTACAGCCTACTTTTTTATTAGAGTGCTAACAATAAAGAAGCCGAAAGAATAAAGTGAATATACCTTTTCTCTTTCTTCCTGCTCAATCTAATACAATGGGCAGTAAGTCTAGTCTTTGTAATTGATAGCTATAATTGTTGAATATACTTATAAAGTAGATGGAGATGGTAAATAACATAATGGCAAATGAATATATATTTCTTATCATTATGGAACGCTATCATTTATTTACTTGATTTTCAACAACTAATCTTATCAAATTGTTGTTGTTCCTACCGGTTTTTCGTAATAAATACCGAGT
>CAZOOR010000070.1:0-13575 GCA_964581505.1 uncultured Hyphomicrobiales bacterium | reverse complement strand
AAAACAAAAAGAATACAAATGATAAATACAATTTTGTAAATATAATTTTTCATCAGTCTAACCCAATATAAATTGATAAATTTGTACTAATAGTGAAACACATAAAGCAAAGAAAATGTTACAATTTTTTTTTATTTATTTACTCCAAGCCGAATGTTTAACCATCCGGCTTGAAGCAAAATAATTATAGTGCAATTTTTATTGTTTTTGTAAAACCGTTACTTAATGTAATCGAAGCAAAATAGATACCCTTTCGTAAACAATACTTAGCGAGATTAAAATTATGCACAAGTGATACATTATTCTCTTCAATTTGTGCAATTTCCTGTCCCAAAACATTAGATATTTTTAATCTAACATCGGAATCGAAGTACAAAGAAATTCTCAGTGTCTTGTTTATTATTGAATACTCAAATGCCTTTTTACACTTATATTGGGTTTTAATATCCGAATAATTTGATTTATTGTCATTTGAGTGTCCTGTTTTAATCTTTTTCCAATCATAGCCAAGCATCATAGTACGATATACATCGCCGTTCGGTGTATATAGATAACAAACATAAAATAGTGATGTATTTTTTATTTTTTTCGGTTCTGAAAATGAGGTATTAACAGAAAAGATAATAACCAACAGGATTAACATTGCTTTTTTCATTTGATTTCTCCTTAATTAATTTCCGTAACTGCCACAAACCGGAACACAATCGCCGTTCGGGTCATAGGGGCATGGTGCTGTTGACATTTGTTCAACTATTGAAACAATAATTTGATTTAGATTATCCCGACAAACTTGATATCTTGTTAAACAACATATATCAGCTGCACAAGATGCAATAGTCCCGTAATAATTACTAACTGATGGTGGTTCAGTGAAACTAAAATCATGGTTCTGGCTTTTATGCCAGCAAGAGCCTTTTGATATTCGCCAATATGAGTTACAATCACCAAGATTTAGTGGTGTACAACTGAAACCATATTTGTTCTCAAATATTTTTTTATTTATACAATATTTTATTATTTGTGCTTGTGCGATGTTAAGTAAATCAATAACGGAAATATTATCACAAGGTGGAGGGTCAATACATTTTACTCTTGTGAGCATTATATCACAATACTGATTGCAAGCTTTTCGATAATAGAAATCCGCAGCATAATGACAATTACCAATAGTAAATTCTGCAGTTTGCGGATCTAGCAGTTCCAAGGAATCGTCTGGGCAATCAGGAATACACCAAGCATGCAGTGCTTTTGAAGTATTAGTATTCAGTGCGAAAAAAGTCATAACGAAAAATATGACTAAAAACATTTTTTTCATAATTTTCTCCAAGTTAAATTTTAATAGAATTATAAAGACTTGTCGGTGAGCCACTAATTCCTTAACTTGCATAGATGGAATTAGCGTAAGCTATTTTCGTGGGCTGGCGATGGGGACACCGCTAAATGTCAAAAATATCGTCAGCCCTATTTTTAATAAATCTGTTCATAATTCCCTTCCGCATAATAGTTGATAATATTGTTGTAGTCTTCAAAATAAATTGAAGTATAAAACATAAAATATAGTATTTCAAGTAATGCAATAGCAATATACTGTAATCCCCCCCCCCGCAAATATAATCGCTTTTCTGTAACCAATGTGTTGCATTCCTGCTATTATCAATTATTAGTATTATTTATATTGTATATTGAAATATTACTATCAAACCGCACCCTTCAGGGTGCGGTGGTAAAACCAAAAAGTTCGTCATTCTGTGCCGCAGGGCGAAGAAAAATACAGTCATACCTCCCTCAACTTAGCATATACACAATGTACGCAAAAGTGTAAACATTAATAACGGTCTCGTGTTTTTATTTTGATTTGATTACAGAAACAGTAATGTCGTCATATAAATTTATTGTGCCTGAGAATTCTTTTACTGCTTGCACAATACCGTTTGCAATTTGTTGCGGTGGCAGTGTCTTTATTTTTTTTAGCAATGATAATAATCTTTCCTCACCGAACTCTGCTCTATTGCTATCTTGTGCTTCTGTAACTCCATCGGTGAAGAGAACAATCATATCGCCGGATTGAATAGTATATTCTCCTTGTTCATAATCGAACCGATTTACGAAAACACCCATTGGCAAACCACCCTTAATTAGTCTAAGCAATTTATTATTTGAATTGAAAACCATAGGCGGATTATGCCCTGCATTGATATATTCAAGTTTATTATTCTTTAAATCAAGAAAACCAATAAAGAAAGTAACAAACTTATCGGAACCGGTATTTTCATATACAACTTCATTTAATTTGTTTACAATATCAATATGAGACAGATTAGAACCCGCAAGCACTTTGAGAGCCGCCTGAATATTCGCCATAATTAGCGATGCGGCAACACCCTTACCGGAAACATCAGCCATAACGATAATCAGAGAATCATCATCAACTTTGATGAAATCAAAATAATCACCGGCAACATGACGGGAGGGTTCGGAAATGCCCGCAAGTTCATAATTGCTCAATTCCGGTAAAATTGCGGGAAGAAAACCCTTTTGTATTTCGAGGGCAAGCGATAATTCGCTTTCGAGTTTTTTCTTTTCCAACTCCTGATTGAACAGGCGTTTGTTCTCCATTGCAGATATAGCAATATTGCCCAGTGATTCAATAAATGAAATGTTTTCACGGTTATACTTTTCGCCGCTCATTCGCTTACCAATAAACAGAAAGCCCTTAATCTCGCCCTGTACTTTCATTGGCGAAATTACTTCCAAATCGTTCTCATCAAAAAGCGGTGCAAGTGCTGTCCCTCTTAATTCTTCTTTTGTACCCGTACCATTTAATTCCAAAAGTGTGGCGTAATAATCAGTCGGAATTTCCTTATCACATCTGTTAAGTACTAATTCGAGCGATTTATTCTCGCCCACCCGATAAATAGCAAACTTATTAATCATCAGTTGTCCCATAATTCTATAGGAAAGCAATTTGAGTATTTGCTCGCCGGATAGAAATGAGCTAAAATCATTAGTAATTTCAAATAAAGTAGTAAGGGTAAGATTTCTAAATTCAAGTTCGTTCTTTGTCGCAAGCAGTCTGTTCTGTTCTTTTGCAACTTCCAAAGAGTTAGCCGTAATAGATGCAACCAAACTGATATAATGTTGTTCCGCTTCACCGACCGGTTCGTCAGTCAGGCGTTTACCGAGAGCAAAGACAGCATTCAGTTCGCCCTGATATAACACCGGAATTAGGTAAAGCAAACCGTTATTAAGAAGTTTTTTTTCAAATTGAGTGTCTCCATTGATTTTCTGTAATTCTCGAAGAGAAAAAAATACATTATCATCAATACTGCATCGCCCCTTGTTAATAAGCATTTTAAAATTTTTATCGTTGTCGTTTGGATAGAATGCGCAGCCGTTTGATATTGTCAATTTACCCATTAATGTCAATAATGACAAATTAAGAATGAACTTAATATCATGTGTTTCGTTCAGTCGGGCGCTTAAATCAATTAACGACTCGAGATTAATCGGTATGCTTCTGTCTTTCATAAATTATAACGGCAAAAGATTTGTAATACCCACAGGCAATTTCATTTCTGCTCCAATTTTCTTGGTTTGCGGATTGTAAATAATTAATTGACGAGAACCGGCGTCATCTCTAATAAAAATCATTTCGGAGCTTTTATCATTGTAGAGCATAGAAACAAATTTTCCGTTTTTCAAGCGTGCCGGCGGAGTAGCTGTCCTTGTATTAAATCGAAGTAAATATGACTGTGTTCCGATGAAAGCATAGAGGCGTCCCGCGGTCGCAAGTGAATATGGTTCTTGTTCTATTGGTTTGACAATACCGATGCCAAGCGGCTTACGTGCAATTTCTTTTTTTGTACGGGCATCAAGCAAGCATATATACGCATTTGTTTTTTCTTCGTTTTTATTGAGTTTGCCGTTGCCTGCCGAAACAACAACTACTTTCAATCCGTCCTTTGTATGCGAAAGCAAAACGGGCTTTTCCGGTACGCTGATTTCGTTCTTAATTTTATTATCACGTGTATCAATTACAAGCACTTTGTTAATATTCGTACAAGAAACAAATATCTGATTGCCCGATAAGGAAATTGATGATGGCGGACTATCCAATTTTATTGAGTGAACCACTTTCATTACGGTCAGGTCAAGAACACCGAGTGAAGAGTCCTTTTCAAAAATAAGGTATGCAGTAGTAGCATTAGGAGCAAATGCAATGGCAATCGGCTTTTTCTTTTCCGCCGAAAAATCAAGTGTATGCTTTGTCTCGAATGTCTTTGCATTAATTATTTCTATTTTATTATCATCAGGCATAATTAAAAAGATTGAGCCGCCGAAACTCGCCATAAGTCTTGGCGCAGATGAAAGTTGTTTTTTGTTTGCACCACCATAAGCGTCTTCATTGATGATTTTACCTGTGGGGACTTCAATAACCGATAACTTCGGTTGCCCCTTTGTACCTATTGCCAAAGCCGTCCAGTTATCATTTGTATCATCAATGATTTTTTCGTCATCACAAGCGACAAAGAGCAAAACAAACACAAAAAATAAATAGATATATTTCATTTACAACTCCTCAATAACATTGCTAATCATAGTAGTTAATTCGGATTCGGCAGCGGCGGCATTTGCGATAATTTCATCAATATCCACGGGTTGTAATGCTTCGGGATAGCATTCGTCCGTTACGATTGAAAATCCCAGTACTTCCATATTCATCTGTCTTGCGACTATGACTTCGGGTACGGTACTCATACCTACCAAATCAGCACCAATAGTACGCAGAAAGCGGTATTCGGCTTTTGTTTCGAGATTTGGTCCACTCAAAGCGGTATATACTCCATGATGAAGTTTAATCTTATTTTTGAGGGCTACATCATCGGCAATTGCAAGTAATCGCTTGGAATACGGCTCACTCATATCAACAAAGCGGGCGCCGAGACGTTCGTCATTTACGCCGCGCAAGGGATTGTCCGGGAGCAAATTTATATGGTCATTAATAGCGACTATGTTTTTCTTGCGAATAAGCGGATTCATTGAACCGCAGACATTTGAAACGAGCAGAATATTTGCACCGAGCATTGCCATTACGCGAATAGGTAGCGTAATTTGCTTCATTGAATATCCCTCATAGTAATGGAAACGACCTTGCATTGCTACAACTTTGCGTCCCGACACATAGCCGAATAGCAATTTGCCGGAATGAGATTCGACAGTAGATAGTGGGAAGTTCGGTATTTCCGAATAATCAAGAGAGGATTTAATATCAATATCATCAGCCAATTTACCCAAGCCTGTACCCATAACAATTGCAATTGCAGGGGTAAAATCAATCTGTCTTTGGATAAAATCAACGGACTCTTTTACTTGTTCAAAAACTTGTTCCATAATAAACCTATATATTCATTAATTATAATTTCTTGGTCCGAAAAGAGAAGTACCCACTCTTACAAAAGTAGCACCTTCTTCTATTGCCCAAGGGTAATCATGGGACATACCCATAGATAAATGCTTGAAATTTGCTTCGGGAAATCTTTCATTAACCTTTTCCAATAATTCACGTAATATTCTAAACTCACCGCGGACAATACTTTCATCATCAGAAAATGAACCGATTGTCATAAGTCCTTCAATTTCAATATTAGGGATTGGTAAAGTATCCTCAACCAATTGCAAGAGAGCGGCAGGTTCGCAACCTGATTTACTTTCTTCACCCGAAGTATTTACTTGTAATAAACATTTAATTACTCTATCGTGTTTAGCCGCTTGTTTCGAGATTTCCGCTGCCAAACCAAAAGAATCAACCGTATGAATACACTCGACAAAGGGAGCAATATATTTTACTTTGTTGCGCTGTAAATGTCCTATAAAATGCCAGACAGGCTTTTTGCCGTTGACCTCCGGAATAGTGTTGTGCTTATCACGTAATTCCTGAGCGTAGTTCTCACCGAAAACACTAATACCCGCATTCAAAGCATTTATTATCATTTCATTTGCTTGTATCTTGGACACGGCTATTACATTGACTTCATCAATGTTCCTGTCGGACTTCCCGCAGGCTTCCCGAACATTGTTTAGTACCGTTTCCCAATTACTTTTTATTTCGTCAATACTTAGCATTTGTATAAACTTTATTTTTTAATAAAATTAATTGTCTTAATTATTTTATCGGATTCAAAAGTCAAATAATATAATCCGGCGTTCAGTTCCCTGACATCTAATCGAATAATATTATTTGAATAAATATCTCGTATATTATAACGTTTAATAAGCCTTCCGGTTACATCGCTTAATTTAACCGAGGATATTTTTCTCTTGCTATCTATATGAACCGATACAAAATCTTCACTCGGATTTGGAAAGACAAACAGATTAAAATTATTATTTATTTCATCTATCGCTGTCGTTACATTATTCAATTTCAGCAAAGTTCTGAGAGAATCCCCACCATTAATGAGAGGGGCATAGAAGTCCGGCAATGAGTCCAAATAGAAGTCGGTATCTTTTGCATTAACTTTTAATATTTTTGTTACCTTGTCGCCATTTAAGCCTGCAAAAACAAATTCCACGGGAAGATTTTTATATATTCCCCAATCCTTATTTTGCACTTGGGATATATGAATCCTCGCCGTATATAAACCGTTAGTTTTCGACTTGCTTTTATAAGTAGTTACATCAATAATAGGATAGCCCTTGCCGTAAATCCATTGCTTGAAGAACCAATTTAAATCTTGTCCTGAAAACTTCTCGAGAATAGCACGCATTTTTTCAATATTCATATTGCCGTAAGCAAGAGAATCCAAATATTTTTTAATAGCTCCGAAAAAGACTTTGTCCCCAAGTTCGTATCTGAGCAACGCCGCTACTGCGGCACCCTTGTAATAAATCGTTATCGGATAATTCGAGGAAGGGGATTTTCGGGTATAATCGAACAATGAAAACACACCTTCCCTTTTTGTTGCAGTGTTAATATAATAACTAATGCGTGAAGCAATTGATGAAAGATACTTTGAATAACCGAAATTTTTCTCCTGCCAAATTGCTTCGGAAAATGTAGCAAATCCCTCATTGAACCATGCATCTCGATAATCATAAGGCGTTACGGAATTACCGAACCAATGATGAGAGAGTTCGTGTGCCGCCGTACTGTTTATGCTATCCTTATTCCCATACATTCTTCTTACTTCGTTTCCGTTCATCGTTATCATTGTTTGATGCTCCATAGCACCGGCGGAAAGTGGCGTTATCACATAGCCGACTTTGTCGAAACGATATTCCCCGTATTTTTCTTTAAATGTTTGTACCATCTCGGGAACTTTTTTAAAGACAAATTCGCAAGCGGCGGAATCTTTTGGCAAGCAATAAACATCAATAGGCAAATCGGAACCTTTAATAGATAATTTAATATAATTGCCAACTGCAAAGGTCATCAGATTTGTTGCTATCGTGTGCTTTGACGTCCATTTAGTTAATTTGTATGTAGAATTGTCTATAATGTAATCGGTTTCAGATTCCATTATTCCATTCGAGGCAACAGATAAATTTTTTGGAGTAATAAAGGAAAAATCAAAAGTAGCCTTGTCCGATGGGTGGTCATAGCAAGCAAGCCAATGCTGAGTAGTGCTCACATAATTATTTCTAAATCCGACACCGACAGAATATAGAATACCATTATCGGAAAAAACGCCACCGAAATCATCTGCATTTGTCATCGTACCGTGATAGTAAACCGAGATAATTGCCGTATCCTGCTTGGCGTTTGCCGGTGGCAGGACTTCATAATGATAAACAGCAGAAGAATTCTTGCCTACAACATTGCACTCAGCTACTTTCCCGTTATATTTTACAGAATCGACAGTCAAACCTCTCAAATGGAAATAAAAGAGATTGCCAATAGGTGATTGAACCCAATTAATTTTGATGCGATTAAGTCCCGTCATTTCTTTTGAGGGGGCTTTGTGGAAATCCAATAAAGCCGAATAATTAAGAACATCAAAAGATTGGGGGAGATAATTAACCGGTGAAGAAATCCGAACGGATTGTAATTCAGACAAATCATCATTAAAAGCAAATAGTGAAAAAGCGGGATATATCGCCATAAATACAACTATCAAAAACATCATTTTAGCCTCAATTAAAAAAAATCTATAAAATGAACGAATAATTTAGTAAATTAACAAAATAAAAAGAAATTAAATAATTAATAAGTTAATAATATTTTATTGATATTTTCGTGTAAATGCTAACTAATAAAGCAATTAAAATGATAAATACGAAAGGTGGATATTGATATGAAAATACCTTCAGAAGAATCAGGTGCAATCGCACCTGAAAATACTTTCTATTCGCTTGATAAAGCAATGGTTAATCCGGAACAAGTATTAAGATTAGACCTGCATTTGAAAAAATTGAGCGAATTCCCCGCCGCAATTTTTGAAATGTCTAATCTTAAAGAATTAAATCTTCTCAACAATCAGCTCAGCAATATTCCTGATGATATAGAAAAATTACAATATCTAAACAGATTGGAACTTAGCGGAAATAACTTTGAAAAATTTCCCGAGAGCATTACAAAATTAAAAAACCTCAAAACTCTTATTTTCAGTTGGAATAAACTGAGCGAAGTTCCTGATTCTATTGCCAATTTAAGTGCATTGGAGGAGTTGAGCCTTAATCATAATCGCATCAAACTTCTCTCCCCCGAAATCGGTAAATTGAGCAAACTGAAAGTATTGGTTCTGACTGATAATGAACTTAGATCATTGCCCGACTCCTTTGGCAATATGAGCAATTTGGAAAGACTGAGAATTTCCAATAATCATCTTACTTCATTACCCGACTCCATAGGTGAACTAAAATCACTAAACAAATTGGAAGTCCACGAAAATAATATTTCCAAATTGCCGGAAACACTTGGCAATTTAACGGAATTGAAAAAATTCAGAGCATATCAGAATATCATTACGGAATTACCCGACTCCATAGGTAATTTGACGAACTTAGAAAAATTATTGCTTTATGAAAATGAATTAACAAGTGTACCTGATACAATTGGCAATCTGACACGTCTCGAAGAGCTTGATTTGGGTTGCAATAACCTGACGACACTTCCCGAGACGCTTATTAATTTAGACCTTTTGGATAATCTGGATTTAGCCAAAAATAATTTCAAAGAAGAAGAAAAACAAAAAATTCAGCAGTTAATTCAAAAGACCAGAATTAATTGGTATGATTGATAGATGTTTGTTATAATTATTTAAAAGGCTGTCGCATTTGCAACAGCCTTTTTTATGTAAGAACTCTAAATAACGGGCTTGCTATTTTCCGGTAAACATAGCCTTAAATATATGGCTAGCCATATCGGGATTTTCTTTTAATCGACGAGTAGCGTATCCATACCAATCTGAACCATAAGGGACATAGATTCTCATAGGATGCCCCATATTCAATATTTCGTTACGGCGTTTTTCGCGGACACCGAGTAACATTTGGAACTCGTAATGAGCCTTAGTCAATTTCCGTTTTGCTATTTCAGCAATAGCATCATTAATCAAAACATCATCATGAGTTGCTACACCCACATACATATCATTATCGAAAATCATACGTAGCAGTTTTTTATAATTATTTCGGACTTCCTCCTTGCTTTGGAAGGCAATACTCGGGGCTTCTTTGTAAATACCCTTGCATAAGCGGATATTCGGTTTGAGCGAAATCAATGATTTAATATCATCTTCACTGCGGCGCATATATGCCTGCAACACAATACCGACATTATCAAAACCATCGGCACGGAATCTGCGATAAAGATTTAATATGCCGTCCGTATAGGGTGAATTTTCCATATCAAGCCGCACAAAAATCCCGTATTCATCAGCCAATGTGATTATCTCTTTGATATTCCGATAAGCAAATTCCTCATCAATTTCCAAACCCTGACTTGTCGGCTTGACTGATAAATAGGTAGGCATATTATTTTCCTTAATAGCATGGAGAACCCTTTTGGATTCTTCTTTTTCAGTCTGTGCTTCTTCCTTTGTCGTTACAAATTCACCGAGAACATCAATTGTCGTCATACCGCCAAGCCTTGCAAATTCATCGGTTACGCGTTTAGCGTCATCAATGGAATTGCCGGCAATGTATTTCATTGCCACCATTTTGATAATGGTTTTAGGAATTAGCGGAAGCATTGTTATAATTAACTTATTAAGCATCTTACCAACCGTTCAATATCATTTCAAAATTAGTAACTATTACATTAGCAAAAATAAAACAAGTCCCAACGATAGCCAACAATTATCTTATAATGTTGAATTTTTTTATCATCATTCGGCGTTCATTACTTAATATCAAAACATAAGTTCCGCTCGGGAATGAAATCGTATTTATTCTTATTCTATTTTTCTCATCATTGCAATTCAAGTGGCGAATTAGTTTGCCCTCAGTTGTATAAATATTTATCCGAATGCTTTCCCTGCTGTTAAGTCCTGCAAAATCAACATTAAGAAAATCGCTAACGGGTTGCGGGGAAAGTGTAACAAGTTCCGAGTTCTGTCCATTACTATTTTCCACATCATCGGGGCAATCCTTGATTTCAAATGTACCGGTGGATTCATAGAGAACAATTTCTTCACCATCAATTCTGGTAACAATTTTTATCTTTGCCGATTTAGTAGGTGCTTGTTTAACCCTCCAAACATATTTACCATTCTCGGCTTTCAAGGGAAGCGGTGTAATCTTTTTCCATTTATCGCCATTATTCAGAGAATATTTCAGATATAGAATTTTTATAAATTTTGCATTCCAACGAATTTCAAATTTCTTTCCCTTACAAATACTAATTCCTGCTTGCGGAGTAATTAATTCGGCAAAAGGAGTTCCAACCTTGAATACACTGCTTTCGGCAATTACATTTGTTTCGTCAAGCGAAGTGATTCGGAATTTGCATTGCTCGCTTTCTATATCGGGCAATATCCATTCATATCTGTTGGATTTGCCGAGATTGACTACCGGTGTCCAGTTAGAGCCGCCATCACTTGTAAATTCAATTTTTAGTGAATTAATAAAAATAGATGACCAAGTGATAAGAATCTTTTTATTGCGTGCAAATTCATCATTTTCCTGTGGTTCGATAACGCTGATTGCTGGTTCGAAAATTCCAAATGTCAGCATACTTTCATCACGGACGGAAATATCGCTTGACTTGTGAATAAGTACCAGCACTTGGTTGTTAGTAATTATTGGAGACTTCCAATTGTAAATAGAATCATTAACGTTAATATTATCGGCAATTTTCAGCCAGTTCTTTCCGGCATCAAGCGAATACTTGAGACTGATTCTATTAACATTTGAAGCTGTCCAGCGGAGTGGCACAATGTCGCCCGCACGGTAAATCTTGCCGCCTAAAGGATTGAGAAGAGAAACATAAGGTTTCGCAACTACTTTATTGCAAGTAGCACGCACAGCGGCTTTACGCATCAATGGTTTTTGCAATTTATGAAAGAAAAGCTGTACGGAATGAGTAGGATTTGTAAGATGACAATAACTCATTATCGTACCCGGACGTGGAACAAAAATATTTTGAAAACACGCATCGCCGACTTCCATATTCCTTGACACACAAGTATCAATAGGTGGATTCCAATAACATCTATGCGTATGCGGCGCCCCAAAAAGATGACCGATTTCATGAGCCGCTACGTTTACGTCCCAAGAATAATTGGTGGTAGGAAAGTTTACACCACCGCGAATACCGAGGACACAATAGCCCCATCTGCTATTGCAAAGGTTGCCCCTACCCGGCAAGCCGCCATAGGCTATGCCGGCTACATAAGTGCCACCCGGCTGTGCGGCAAGCGAAGCAAAGAGAACGGCAATACTGCGTGTTACTTCTTTGTTTTTCCATTGCTGCGGCATTTTGCTTAATTTGTCATTCAAATACGGAGCATTTTTGTATGGGTCTAATTCGCTTTTCTGCCAAATCAACATATAGGATATGGTCAGCCGGACATTGATATTATCTTCATAAATTTTTGATGTTTGTGCAATAACGGAAGTTATATATGCAGTTGCTTTATTTAAATCCGAAAACAAATGAAAAAACTCCGCCGTTGCTTCGCAAGCAACTTTGACGTCAATCAATTTACTTGGCGAAAGGGGAATATCATTCAAATGTTTCATATCCTCCGAGAACAAATGTCCGTCTGTTGCATCTTCGGTCAGGCATAGCCATGACTGCTTATCGTGATTTGCACCATTACCGGCAGTCAAGAAATGTGCTTGAACCATTTTATTTGTTCTATACTCGGGACTAATAGAAAATGTCTCGCCGCTCTGATGCTGAATGACGGCAAAAATATTGCCTGCCGAATATGTTAAAAAAACTTTTGAATTGGGTTCGTTATCAATTTGTCCATAATAACTTACTATTCTATTCGGAACAAATGCGTGCAAACCCTTATCGTCCACAGTCATCAATTGCGAATTTGCATTGAGAGAATTATATGTCAGATTCAGTTTAACAGCGCCAAGTGTACCAAAAGAAACGGGGAAATTCTCGAACAATATTTCCTGCGGTGCGGTGGCGAATACAAATTCTGCATATTGGGTATTCAGTACTATTGCCTCTGCCTTCTGCGTACCGAGCATCATATTATCGCTCTCAGCCGCTTGCTCAAAAATGAAAGGGAAGGTCTTACTTTGCAAATCGGAAGTAATGAATAAGATAAACAGCAATGAATATGTAATTGTAGTTATTATTCTTTTCATAATGATTCAAATAATTTAGGTTTTTTTGTTTTCAAAATATTAATAATTTTTCTATGTGTGTCTTCAATTTTTTCGTCCGAATTAATGACAATTACTCTATCAGGCTCCATATCGGCAATTTTGAGAAATCCTTTGCGAACATTTTCGAAGAATTCATTTCCTGATGATTCTATACGGTCTGATTCCATATTTTTTGTTCTTTCATTCGAGACGGCAAGACTAAGGTCGAGAAAAAACGTAATATCAGGTGCTAAGCCACCCGTAGCAATTTTATTTACCATATTGACATCATTGATATTTATTCCGCGACCGTAGCCCTGATACGCTGTAGTTGAATCATAGAATCTATCACATAGGACAATTTCGCCATTTGCTAACGCCGGCAAAATTTCATATTCAATCAAATGGGAACGGGCGGCATTGAACAGAAGTAATTCGCTAATTGCTCCAATTTCAAAATCATTTGACAGCAATAATTCGCGTATTTTTTCAGAAAAACCTGTGCTTCCCGGTTCTCGCAGTACTTTTACTTTTCGTCCCGACTTAATCAGCATATCCTTTAACAGTTCAATCTGTGTTGATTTGCCGCTACCGTCAATACCTTCGAATGTAATAAACATCTGGATACTTCAATTTTATTAATGTGTAAATTAATCTTACAAATTTACTATTTTTTCACTTCTATAAACACAATTAATTATCATAAAGTTACATAAAATAAGCAATTTCAAAGGAAAATGATTAATTTTGTAAACTATTTTTATTATGAGTTTTGAATGAATAAGACAAAAAAGAAAAACACTA
>CAZOOR010000069.1:3366-13793 GCA_964581505.1 uncultured Hyphomicrobiales bacterium | reverse complement strand
CCGACACATCAAGCCGAATATGTCCCCCTTCGGAGGGGGTGCCTGCGGAGCAGGCAGGGAAGGATAAAACGACATTCCCCAGCACATCATACACTTTAACCGCACCCTGAAGGATGCGGTTTTGTTTTTGACTATTCACCCCCTCGCCCATTTAGAGTGGGCTGGGGTGAGGAGCGGCTGTTTCCCTGACCCCCGCCCCCTGAATCCTAAATCCTAACTCTACATTTTCACAAACTTATACATCTTACTGCCCACACGCACAAAATACATGCCCGCCGCCAAGCCCGACACATCAAGCCGAATATGTCCCCCTTCGGAGGGGGTGCCTGCGGAGCAGGCGGGGGAGGATAAAACCTTATTCCCCAGCACATCATACACTTTAACCGCATCCTTTAGGGTGCGGTTTTTTATTATGAAAATTTCAACTCAGGGTTTCTTTATATCACCTCTCCGTCAAAGCTTCGCTTTGCCACCTCTCCTTAATCAAAGAGAGGAAAAGAAAGGCAAAAGGCATAAATTAGCTTCGCCGCTGCTTCGCTGTCGTAGGAATGGCATTGATGCGAGAAAGACAAAACAGCCCTCGGGAGTGAATAAACAATCTATCTACCCTCAACGTGTAGGATTGTTGTTTTTTTCTTTAATGTTCGCAAGATGATATAAACAGTTAAACCAAAAGCAAAGAAAGCCAGCCAAAAATAATTAAGCCGTATCGTACCGAAAATTATATAATGTGCGATAATGTCGAGTAACGGAAAAATAAGCGTTATCTCGAAGAATGCCGTATATTCGCGTTTAAGTACATTGCGAAATGAAAAAGGCAATTCCGGTTTTTTATATTGTCCAAACTTCGGCAGAAATGCAGGAACGCCTGCCGCCCAATCTTCATATTCCTTGCCATATTTTCGCCGCAGAAATTCCTCCTCGGCAAACATAATTCGTTCATAGTATATCCAGAATGCAAGTGAAGACGAAGCGATGAACCAAAGTGATTGCGTAAATAGAATAAAGCCAAAAAAGATTAGAAAATTCCCGAGATATAGCGGATGCCTGACAATTGAATATATTCCCTGTGTATTCAGATATTCGGCAACTTGTCCCTCTTTTGTATTGCGTCCCGAAGTACCTGCCGGCGTATGTGCAATTGTAAATGCACGTATATATAAGCCGATAAATGAAACAAGAACGCATAATATTTCATACGTTGCTTGAGCCAATAAGCCATAATTCCATTCGATAAAATATGAATATCGCAAAGTATAGAACAACAATGGAAAGAGTAGTATAGGAAGCCAACTCCGCCTAACAAATAGCCAGTTGCCCTGTTTTTCAAATTCTTCTTTTAGTGCCATAATAATTATTATTGTATAAAAAGCAATTGCAAATTACTAAAAATCAAAGCCAATAAAAAGCGATGCAATGAATGCCAAGCTAAACATATACTAATGTGCTTCGAGCCAGTTTTTCCCTGTACCGGTATCGACAAGTAAGGGAATATCTCCAAGCAATAGAGCGGATTCCATCTGCTTAACAACCAATTCAGTCAGAGCCGAAACCTCACTCTCAAATACTTCAAACACAAGTTCATCGTGAACTTGTAACATCATCAAAGATTTGAAACCTTGTCGCCGCATCTCTTTATCAATATTAATCATCGCAATTTTGAGCATATCGGAAGCAGTACCTTGAATCGGTAAATTAATTGCCGCTCTTTCGTCAGCTGTTTTCAAATTGTGATTTTTGGAATTAATATTTTTGAAATAACGGCGGCGACCAAGTAGGGTTTGTGCATAGCCATTCTTTTCTACAAACTGAATTGTGTCATCAATATATTGCTTAATTCCCGGATATTTTTCAAAGTAGTTTTCAATAATTGTCTTTGCTTCGTTACGCGAAATACCCAGCCGTTGCGAAAGTCCGAATGCTCCAAGACCGTACATAATGCCGAAGTTTACGGTTTTTGCTACGCGGCGTTGAGGGGCGTCCACTTCGTCCAGAGTCTTATCGAAAAGCAATGCCGCAGTTGCCGAGTGAATATCCAAACCCTGCCGGAAACTTTCGATAAGGTTTTTATCGCCTGACATATAAGCCATAATGCGAAGTTCCACTTGTGAATAATCGGCGGAAAGAATCACTGCATCGGGACGTCCCGGAATAAATGCTCTACGTATTTCCTTCCCTAATTCCGTGCGTATGGGAATATTCTGCAAGTTCGGTTCGGTTGATGATAGACGTCCTGTGCTAGCTATTGTCTGATTATATGTGGTATGAATACGTCCCGTTTCGGGTGAAATTAATTTGGGCAAAGCGTCAATATATGTAGCATTTAATTTTTTCAATTGCCTGTATTCGAGGACGTATTCCGCAATTGGATAAAAAGGTGCTATCTCCGTCAGTACTGTAACATTAGTCGAAAAACCTGTTTTAGTCTTTTTGCCGGCGGGTATTTGCATCTTATTGAACATAATTTCCGCCAGTTGTTTCGGCGAATCAATATTAAATTCTTCACCTGCTTCATCAAATATTTTTTTGCTAAGTTCATCAATGCCGGCACTAATTTTTTTCGAGAGTTCACTTAGCATTTCCGGAGCAATAGCAATTCCGTTCCTTTCCATTTTAGTTAATATCTCAATCAGGGGAAATTCAATTTCTTCGGCTAATTTTATCAACTGTTCTTTTTCAAGTTCGGGTTTTAGCATATTATATAAACGAAAAGCGAGGTCTGCATCTTCGCCGGCATACTCTGCAATGCGGGAGGGCTCAATATCTCGCATTGATTTTTGTTCACTTTTTTTCGCCCCGATTAACGAGGAAATAGGAATAGGTTTATAGTTCAGCCATTTTTGCGAGAGAGCATCGAGATTATGTGCAGTGTCGGGGTTTAGCAAATATGATGCAATCATCGTATCGAATACAACAGGAGACAGTTCGCAACCAAAGCGGCTAAGAATAAATGTGTCGAATTTAATGTTCTGACCTATTTTTCCATATTTTGAATTTTCAAGGATTGGAGCTAATTTTTCGAGAACATAACTAAGCGGCAATAATTCATCTCTAAATTTAATCTCGCTGTCTTCATCATTTTTATCATCAATATTTGCAAATAGAGAATCATCGGAGAATGATTTATCTTCCGCATTATCTTTCTTATTATCGGTAAATACTGAAATATAATACGCTTTTTTTTCTTCGGCACAGAGTGCAATACCGACAATATCACAAGTTTGCCGATTGAGTGAACTCGTCTCCAAATCTACAGAAATAATTGGCTTATTGAATAAGTCATTTAGCATCTCGTCTAATAGACTTTCATTTTTAATATGTATATACCTGTGTTTCGTATTGTCGGCATTATTCTCATTTTGTAATGGAGCGGGAGCGGACGGAGCAATGTCAATACCATCGAGCAATCCTCTCTCAGCCCAATGTTTACGTATCGCAAAGAAACCTGCTTCGGCAAAGAAATTATCTAATGAGTGATAGTCGGGTGTTCCCCAATGTAAATCCTCTAACTTTTCGTTTGTTTCTACATCTGTTTTGATAGTAACGAGAAATTTAGCAAGCAAAGCATTTTCCTTGCCTTCGATTAGCTTCTTCTTCACTGAGGGTTTTTCTATTTCGTCAATATGCTCATATAGGTTCTCAATAGAATTGTATTTTTGAATAAGGGGAATGGCGGTTTTCTCGCCAATTCCTTTTACGCCCGGAATATTATCAGAACTATCGCCAATCAATGCAAGAACATCAATAACTTGCTCGGGAATAACGCCGAATTTGTCAAACACACCGCTAATGTCAATAATATTAAAACCTGTTTTTCCTTTTGTTTCCGGTTTATATAACTTCACATAATCATTAACGAGCTGATAATAATCTTTGTCATTAGTCAGGCAAACTGTTTCGATTTTTTTCTCGGAGGCAAGTTTGGAAAAAGTACCTATAATATCGTCTGCCTCGAAGCCTGCTTTTTCGACACGCGGTATAGCGATTAAATCCAGAAATTGCTTAATACGAGCAAGCTGAGGCACAAGGTCTTCGGGAAATGCCGCTCTGTTTGCTTTGTATTCTTTATATATTTTGTGTCTGAAAGTCGGCTCGGCGCGGTCGAAAACAACAGCAATATTTTCCGGTCTTTCCTTTTGGAGCAATGTTGTAAGGATATTAACAAAAGCAAAAAGAGCAAAAGTCGGTTCGCCATTTGAGTTTTTCAATCCACTGCGTTGCATAGCATGATACGCTCTGAATACAACGGACATTCCGTCTATCAAATATAATTTATCCATTTCCGGATTTCCTTGATTTAATAATTTTCAAATTAAGAAGAGAGGAGCAATAAAACAAAAAAGACTACCGGATTACCGGCAGTCTTTTTATAGCTACAGTAATTATTTTAAAGAACCGATTGAAGATGTTCTTCGATTTTTTGTTTTGGAACTGCACCGACAATATTACCGACTACTTCACCGTTTTTGAAAATCATCAATGTAGGAATTGAGCGAATGCCCAATTCTCTTGCAGTATTCTGATTATTATCAACGTCTAATTTCATCACTTTTACTTTACCGGCATATTCCTCTGCAAGTGCTTCGACATGGGGAGCAATCAAGCGGCAGGGGGCGCACCAAGTTGCCCAAAAATCAATAAGTACCGGAATGTCCGATTTAATAACTTCACTTTCAAAAGTTGCATCAGTGAGATGAATAAGGTTACCCATATTAAATTCTCCAAATGTATATAAATTAACAAAAATTTTATTTTCTATGTTGGAATATAGTCGTTCATTTTAAAAGAATATTTTATTATAATTTCAATTTGTAATCTTCCGGGTCTATATCGGGTTCTTGATGAATTAGTATTTGGCTATTCGGTATTTCCCGTTTAATTTCCGATTCTACACGCTCGGCTATTCGATGTGCTTCCTCAATTGTTATTGTCGGCTCAACGTGTATTGTTGCCGCTATGAATGTGGTCGCACCAGACGAGCGAACTTTAACATCGTGGAAATATCGAACTTCGTTGCAATTAGCGAGTATGCTCTCAACAATTGCCCGTGCATTTGCCGGCGAACGGTCAAGCAGTACATCAATGGCGCGTTTACCCAAGCGAAAACTTATACCGACAACAATCAGTGCCACCACCAAAGCGGCAAAGGCATCGGCGGAATAAAAACCATAAGATGCACCAACCAAACCGAGAAGCACAACAAAAGAACTGAGAATATCGGTAGAAAAATGCAGGGCGTCCGCTTCGAGTGCCTGACTATTATATTTTTTTGCAATTTTCATCAGCCGCCGTGAACGGGAAATATCAACTATTATGGAGATAATGACAACGGCGTAAGACCATATTGTTATTTTGATAATGACTTCGCCCGATGACAATCTGCCGACTGCTTCCCAGACAATCCACACACAAGTAAGTAATAGCAGTAAAGTCTCAAAGAGAGCGGAAAGATTTTCCACTTTGCCGTGTCCGAAATTATGTTCTTTATCGGGAGGCTTGTCTGCAATCTTCACGGCAAAGAAAGTCATCATTGCCGCAATTAAATCCAAGCCGGAGTGAAGTGCTTCGGACAATATCCCGAGTGAACCGGTAATAAGCCCTACTATTAGTTTCATAGCCGTAAGAAATATTGCCGCTAATACAGAAGTAAAAGCAACAGTTCGCTTTTCTTTCTTCTCAATATTTTTTGCACTTGTATTCAAAATCAATTCTTAATAAAAAAACTATCCCCTTGCAAAAGGCAGGGGGATAGAAATTACGAATAATAAAAACAATCTCAAAGAATCGTTTTATTTCTTTTTGGTTGCTTTCTTTTTTGTTGTTTTTTTCTTTGCGGCAGTTTTCTTTGCGGGTGCATCGTATTTAACAATGTTTTCCGCAACGGATTTACCCTGCATAAATTGAAGTAAATAGTCGCGACCGCCGGCTTTTGAATCCGTACCGGACATATTGAAACCACCGAAAGGCTGTACATCAACCAAGGCGCCCGTGCATTTACGATTGAAATACAAGTTACCCACGTGGAATTCGTTTCTTGCTCTATCAATTTTTTCTTTATTGAGCGAATAGACGCCGCCGGTTAATCCGTAAATCGTATCGTTGGCAATTTTCAATGCGTGGTCGTAGTTGTTTGCCTTTATTACGGCAAGAACCGGACCGAATACTTCTTCCTGAGCCAAGCGTGCAGAGGGCTTAATGTCTGTAAATACAGTAGGTTCAATGAAGTATCCGGGGAGACCTTTTACTTTTTTGCCGCCAACTAATAATTTGCCCTCTTTTTTGCCAATTTCAATATATTCCAAAATAGAGAGGAAAGGACCTTTATTGACAACAGGACCGATTTTGACATTATCCATAGGTTCACCTATTTCAAGAGCTTCGACAGCGGCTTTCAATTTCTCGTTAAATTCTTTGTAAATCTCTTTATCAACAATAGCTCGGGAGCAAGCGGAGCATTTCTGCCCTTGGAAACCGAAAGCGGAAGTAACAACACCCTGAACGGCTTCGTCAATATTGGCTTCGCTATCAACAATAATTGCATCTTTGCCGCCCATTTCATTAACAACTCTCTTTATCCAGATTTGGTCTTTGCCTTTCTTGACGTATCTCGGGTCTTTCTGCGGGAACTGATTGGCTTTCTCAATAATGCGAAGTCCAACTTCCATAGAACCCGTAAATGCAATGAACCTTGTCTGCTGATGCTGGACAAGATAATCGCCTGCTTCGGCACCGCTTGCCACAAGGAAATTCAAAACGCCTTTGGGCAATCCGACTTCCTGCATAATTTCATTTAAGAGCTGTCCCATCATAGGAGAATCGGAAGATGGTTTAAGAACAACTGTATTACCGGCAACAATAGCGGCAGTTGTCATACCGGCAAGAATTGCCATTGGGAAATTCCAAGGAGGAATAACAACACCCACACCGAGCGGAATATAGAAATAATCGTTGTTCTCGCCGGGATAAGGGGTCAATGGTTGTTTCTGTGCATAACGAATTGCTTCGCGTCCATAGAATTCCAGAAAATCAATGGCTTCGCAAGTATCAGCATCAGCTTCGAGATAATTTTTACCAACTTCGGAAATCATCCAAGCATTAATCTCGTAGCGGCGGCGTTTCATTACTTTTGCCGCTTTCAATAGATAGTTTGCTCTTTCTTTTGCAGGAACATTCTTCCAAGTTTCAAAAGCTTTTGCCGCCGCTTTTATTGCTTTTTCGGCTTCGGGCTGTCCGGCTTTTTGGAATATTCCAACTACTTCTTTCGGATTGGCAGGATTGATTGATGTTGTTTTTTTCTTTGTGTAAATCTTTTTACCATCAATAAAATTGGGATACTGCTTGCCGAAACTTTTGCGAACTTCTTCGATTGCTTTGCGCTGTTTTGTCGCTGTGGCTTTGTTCGAGAAATCAAGATATGTCATATTCTTGAACGTTGTCATTAGGCTACTCCTATAATACTGTATAAAAACTAAATGTTATTTTCCGTTTTTCAGAAGTTCAAAATTACAAAAGCAAATTGTTTTATCAATAAGAAATCTTTAATTTTTAAACAATTAAATAATAATCAAACGGCAGTTTAACCGTGTTAAATAGAATAGAAAAGTCGTTCAAATTGTATTTTTCGATTTTTTTATGCTATTGATGTTATTTAACATTTGAACAGGGGGGAATGATGCGGCATACGAACGCAGAGATTTCGTTTGCTAAGCTCGAATATAATTTGAACTTCATCAGGCAAGCGGCTGGAAAATCTCGGATATTAGCCGTTGTAAAAGCTAATGCTTACGGACACGGTATTGTGGGAATATCGAAGAAACTCGAAGAACTCGGTGTTAATCTGTTTGGGGTAGCCTATGCAGACGAAGGCGTAATGTTGCGTCAAGCCGGTATTGGAGGTAGAATATATGTGCTTATACCCGAATCAAACGGCAATGCACGGCTTTGCGTAGAGCATAATTTAATACCTACCCTATCATCACTTGATTTTCTTGATGCGCTCAATAGCGAAGCGGCAAAGGTAAACAAAACGGTTAATGCTCATCTATTTATTGATACGGGTATGAATCGCGAAGGCATAAGCCCCGATTCCGCAATTGATTTTATGCGTCAGGCAAAAAAATATAATAATGTAAACATTAACGGCATTTGCACCCATTTTGCTACGGCAACATCGCAAATGGTTTTTGCCGCTAGACAATTGGAACTTTTTAATGAAACATTAGGAATATTAAAGAATAATGGATTTGAATTTGATGAAATTCATGCGGCAAACTCTGCGGCAATGGTTGTGCTTCCCGATTCGAAATTCAATATTGTGCGTTCGGGTTTATTGCTGTATGGCTATCCACCTACGGTAACAGGTGATACAAGCTTTGACGTCAAGCCGATTATGACTATTAAATCAAAAGTAATCTCTGTAAGAAGAATAGCCAAAGGGGATACTGTCGGTTATAGTATGAAATATATTTCGGATAGAGAGCGAACTATTGCCACAATTCCCATTGGTTACGGAGACGGCTATTTGCGTTCGCTGACAAATAAAGCGGAATGTATCGTCAATGGCAAGCGATATAGAATTGTAGGCACTGTTTGTATGGATTCCTGTATGATAGATGTCGGTGATGACGCCATTATGCCTGATGACGAAGTACTCCTACTCGGCGGCAATCCCGAGGGCGATTTTGTTTCCGCTTATGAATTGGCGGCGTATGCAGATACAATTCCTTATGAACTATTGGCGGCTGTTTCGGCACGTGTACCGCGTAAATATATTGATTAGTCGGATATTTCAGCATTAATTTTCCGAAAATGTTAAAAATTGTGGAAAACACAAAAAGATAATTATTTATCTTGCTAATTGTGAAAAAAAGCGAAAACAATAATGTATAAAATAAAATTACACAATTTCGAGGGACCTTTCGATTTGCTCCTGTATTTTATCAAACGGGACGAATTGGATATTTACGATATTCCTATTTCGAGGATTACCGAAGAGTTCCTTAATTATGTGCAAATGATGCAATTGCTTGATTTGGAACTTGCGGGCGAGTTCTTGGTAATGGCGGCTAATTTGATGCTGATTAAAACACAAATGTTGCTACCGCGTAACAATGACGGAGAGGACGGAGATGCAGAAGACCCGAGAACGGATTTAATCAATCAGCTTATTGAGTACAAGCAGATGAAGGAAGCCTCAAAAGAACTCGGCGTAATTGCGGAAGAGCAAAAATTTATTCTATACAGGAACTCCTTCGAGGAGGACAGAAAACTTGCCAAGGAATCAATTGAACCGCAATATAAGGAATCGACAGTAGTTGATTTGGTTGCCGCTCTGCGTAAGGCGTTAAGTCGCTCGGACATTGCCCTGCAACCTCATCTGGTCAAACGCTATGCCGTTACTGTCGAAGAACGCTCCGAATGGTTGCTCACAACACTCAAAGCCCAAAAGCGTATTTCATTTATGGATATTCTATTGAATGAGTCGAGACCCGTAATAGTTGTAACATTTTTATCTATATTGGAATTAATTAGAGCGGGCAAAATATTTGCATTTCAATCCGATTCTTTCGATGACATTATTATCACCGAAAAACCGGCTTTTAATTTAAATTAGAAATAAATAGAGAAAAATTATGGATAACAATAAACCACTGTTTTTAAAACTATCGCGTGAAGACCAGAAGGCGGCACTCGAAGCACTTATTTTTGCTTCCGAGGAGCCGGTTACTTATGATACTTTATTCAAAATATTGGTTGTTGGTAAAAATGTTAAAATTCCCGTAAGCGTACATAATGAAGAGCAAGAGCAGAAACAGAACGGCAGTTCGGAACCGCTCACCGAATCTTCTTTTGATTATGAGAAAGAAGCAAAATCAAAATGGGATTTTTCAGTTGGTCTTTTCGAGGAATTGATAACGGAAATCAATATAGAATTAATCAATACAAATCGTCCCTTCCAAATAATTCAGGTGGGCGGCGGCTGGCAATTCGGCACACGTAAGGAGTTCGGCGAATTGATTCATCATCTTACGCGCAGCAGACCAAAGCGAAGATTTTCGCAAGCGGCTCTGGAATGTCTTGCTATCATTGCGTATCGTCAGCCGGTTACCAAACCGGAAGTTGACCAAATCCGCGGAGTTAATTCCAATGAAGTTGTCAATTCGCTTGTCGAAAAAAATCTGGTAGAACCGGTTGGTCAGAAAGAAACAATTGGTAAACCTTGGATGTTCGGTACAACTACGGATTTCCTAAAAGCATTCGGACTTAACTCAATTGAGGAATTACCCAAACTGCGTGAACTTGACGAAGTAGTCCAAATGCTGAATGCAGAAAACCCCGATGAGGAAATAGTTATTGATGCCACAGGCGAAAAAGAAGAATCTAAATCAGCTGAAATAGAAGAAGCAAAAGATAATGAGAACCTTCCT
>CAZOOR010000069.1:0-3266 GCA_964581505.1 uncultured Hyphomicrobiales bacterium | reverse complement strand
TGTTGAAGTGGATAAATCAACTGATGATGTGCAGGTAGAGGCAGAAACATTAAAAGACAATACGCAGGTCGGCACCGTACTTGCGGAAGATTCCGCCGAAGCGGAAGAACAAGACGGGCAAGAATTATAACTGTGAAAAATGATTGAGTATAACTGCACTACTTGACGCTACATTTAGCGAAGGTACTTTTGGGCTTATGGGTATATGTATTATCATATCGCTCAGTGCCAGAACTTCGGGGCTAATACCTATGCCTTCATTTCCGAAAATAAAACAATAGCGATTATCCATAGGTTTGAACTCGCTCAATGCTTGCGAATCTTCGCTTATTTCGATTGAAATAATTTTGCAATCCTTCTCTTTTAGGTGTTTTATCGTTTCGATAATATTATTGGAATGATGAACAGCCAAGCGAAAAACATTTCCCATTGAAACGCGCACGGAGCGGCGTAAGTATGGCGAAATACTCGCTTCGTCATAAACAATAGATTGAAATCCGAAAGCGGCGGCATTGCGAACAATAGAACCGACATTTTCAGCATTTGCCAGTGCGTTGAATATAATAAGCGGATAGTTCAATTTGCCCAACGGTACATCGTCCGGTTGCCTTCCTATTGCCAGAAAGCCGTAATGCAAGCGATAACCGACAATTTGTCTCATTAGTGATATATCCGCAAAATATATATTTTCATCGCTTATGGATTTGCTTGCAATCAAATCGGAGTATTGTTCCAAATATTGCTTTGTACCGAAAATCGAAACTATTTCAATATCCGATTGGAGTAATTTGACAACAACTTTTTCTTCCTCTGCCACAAAAGCACGATTGTCCTTATGCAGTTTAGGTGTAAATCTCAGACTGCGATAAAATGCAATTCTCTCGTCTTCGATGTCATTTATATAAATCATTGTTTAGCACTTGGTTTCTTTGGATTTGACTTAATGAACACGCGGAGTAGTTTTTCTACTTCACGAGAAGAACCGAAATCACTGCCGAGAAAGGCGTTCTCATTGAACGACTCGCTCTGGTGTACAATATCGTTCTCTTCTTCCTGCTTTGTATAAATAAGTGAAAAGGCATAGGTAACGAGCAAGGAAAATTCCAAGCCGAGTGCAAACAGCACAACCGATGGCTGTGTAGGCGGGATAAATTTCAAGCCGCGAAGACCGACAATAATAATAAGAACAGCGGCGCCGATATATACAAAACCCAATACGGCATTACCGTATTTGATAGTAAAATAAAAACGCATATACATTGCCAGCCCGTCATTCAAGTGTATTAGCTGATAAAAGAACGAAGCATCTCGCCAAATAATCGCACGTTGTAATATTTTCAAATCTTCAATGGAAATGCCCCAATCGTCTGAATATTCGTACATTTGTTTCAAATCCGCATTGCGTATTTGAGTAACGATTTCCGTCATCTCGTTATCGGTATTATCACCATAGGAATTTACAGCAATAGTATTCAGCAAATTTGCTATTTCGCGCTCTATCTTTTGACGCATAAAACCGATAGAAATAGGAAGTAGCGAGCTAATGGTTATGGCAAAAACCGAACCGATGATTAATACAAATGAAACAAATGACAGAACAGGATTAAACCAATAGCGCGATTCCTGTGGTGTACCCTTATATACATCTACTGCCCAAGAAAAGAAATAATGCGTTGTTTGCGGATTTGCCTTTGAATCAAGCATATATGACACTTTCTCGCCTTGATTATATACTGCTCCCGATAGGAACTTTACAAAGAACTGTTCCAGCAGAGGAAATAGTATTATAAATACAAGGGCAATACCGACTACAAGTAATAGAACAAATGTAAATATCTGAGCAAAATTATGCTTGGACAATTCAAAGTATGATTTATGCGAATATGTTGTTTCCGTCATTTTGTTTAGTCATTGATATTATGTCAAATAACAATTATACGAAGATTTTATTAATTTATAAAAAATCATTTTTATTTTATTGAATTAACTATTATAAGTAAGTTTGTAATTATTTGCTTTTTGACAACAGAAATTAGGATTTTTATGATTTATTTAAACAATGGTGCAACAAGTTTTCCCAAGCCGCAATCTGTGATTGAGGCAATGAACGAAAGTCTTATTAACCCCGTTACACATGCCGCTCGCACGGGATTAGAACGTGAGCTTGACGACAAAGTATATTTAACTCGCAAATCTTTGGCTGAACTGCTCAATGTGAGCGACCCACTGCAAGTTATTCTCACTTCGGGTAGTACCGAAGCACTGAATTTAGTCATATCCGGTCTGGATTTAAAGGGTAAACATGTGGTATCCACTGGTATTGAGCATAATTCGGTTATTCGTCCGCTAAAAACTCTCGAACGCGAAGGTGTGCTTTCGGTTGATTTTGTTCCATGCGACCAGAATGCTTATGTCTCGCCGGAACAGATTGAGGAGGCAATGCGAGACGAGACGAAATTGGTTGTTGTAAATCATTCTTCAAATGTAACAGGAACAATATTGGATTTGCAGGCAATTGCCAAAATTGCTCATACTCATAATGCGTATTTCCTTGTTGATGCTTCGCAGTCTGCGGGTGCTGTGCCTATTGATTTCGATGGCTGGGATATTGATTTTCTGGCTTTCACCGGACATAAATCGCTCTATGGAGTGCAGGGTACTGGCGGACTTATAATGAAAAAAGGTATTGAAATCAGACCTCTGAAAGTAGGCGGAACAGGTATTCTCAGCGAAGTCCTTTACCAACCGGAAGGTATGCCTATTTACTATGAATCCGGCACACCCAACACACCGGGTATTGTGGCGCTTGGTGCAGGTGTGGACTGGGTACTCGAAACCGGAATTGAAAAAATCCATTCTCATAAAAAGAAATTATTTGAAATGGCATATTCCGCACTATCCAAAATCGAAGGAATAAAACTTTTCAATAATGCTGATAATATCGCCTATTCGAGTATAACATTTACTATGGAAGGAATGACACCGGAGGAATGCGGCTATATGCTTGATAGTAGCTACGACATTCTTGTCCGTACGGGAATACACTGCGCCCCCCTGCTTTTGGGTCCTCTCGGGGTAGAGCCATGGGGGACAATACGTGCATCACATTCGTATTTTACAACTGAGCAGGAAATGGAACATTTTATTAATGCTATTACCGAGATTAGGCAGTTCCTAAATTCCAAGAAAAGTTCAGCATAAGTAAATTAACAATAGAGGCTGTCCCAAATGAACGAGACAGCCTCTTTTTTTGTTACACTGCTTTT
>CAZOOR010000068.1:0-13861 GCA_964581505.1 uncultured Hyphomicrobiales bacterium | reverse complement strand
AAGAACAATAAGCGTAAAATTTTAGAATATTGCAATAATTCCGTAAATTGAATATCTTTATATTTTCATTATTTATAAATAATTACGAACAGAATATATGTTAGTATCGCACAAATGGCTCAAAGAGTTTATTGATTTTGATTATACGCCACAAGAACTTGATGATATTCTTACTATGTTGGGGATTGAGGTCGAGGGAATTGTCGATTACAAGGAGAAGTATAATAATTTCTATATTGGTGAAGTATTGGAAAGCGAAAAGCATCCGAATGCCGATAAACTTTCCGTCTGCCGCGTGGATAGTGGTGATAGTGTCAAGACTGTTGTTTGTGGGGCGCCAAATGTTGCCGCCGGTCAGAAGATAGTCTTTGCCGCAATAGGGGCAAAAATTCCCGGTGCAGGCTTTACAATTGAGAAACGGGCTGTTCGCAAAATTAAGTCCGAAGGTATGATTTGCTCGCAAGCTGAATTGGAACTTGGCGATGATGAATCCGGTATTTGGGTACTGCCTGATGATGCTCAGGTCGGTAAGCCTCTTGCGGAATACCAAGGGCTTGATGATATTATTTATGAAATAGGTATAACGCCCAACCGTGCCGATTGCCTCAGTCATATTGGCATTGCCCGTGAAATTGCCGCTTACGTCCGCAAGCAGATTAGCAAGCCGGACGACAATATATCGGAGCAAAACAGCAAAGCAAGCGATTCTATTCATATAGAAATTGAAGACAAAGAAAAATGTCCGAGATACACGGCAAGGATTATTCGTAACGTAAAGGTACAGGAATCACCGATGTGGCTCAAAAGACGTCTTATCCTTTGCGGTATGCGTCCGGTCAATGCAGTTGTCGATGTAACGAATTACATATTGCTCGAAAGCGGACAGCCGCTTCATGCTTTTGATTTAGCAAAGATTAAGGGCAATAAAATCATTTGCAAGACAGCCGCCGCCGGCGAAAAATTTATTACGCTGGACGGCAAAGAACAAAAACTTGATAGCGATATGCTTATGATTTGTGATGCAGAGCAATCGCTGGCTGTTGGCGGTGTAATGGGCGGACAGAATAGTGAAATTTCCGATGATACTACTGATGTACTGCTTGAGTCTGCATATTTTAATCCTACATCAATACGCAAGACATCTAAAAAGTTGGGCTTACAGACGGAATCAAGTTATAGATTCGAGAGGGGTGTGGATTTTGAGAATATTGTCTATGCATCTAATCGTGCCGCCAAATTAATTGCCGAGCTGACAGGCGGTACGGTAGAGCAAGACATTATAGACGTTCAACCGGAACCACTTGAAAAGAAAATAGTGTCATTACGTTACAAAAAAGCAGTAGATATAATTGGTGCGGATATTTCGTCCGAGCAAATTAAAGATATATTGTCGGCTCTTGATTTCAAGACAATTTCCGAAGACAAAGATTCTATTACTGTTGAAGTTCCCACATATCGCGTAGATATATCTATCGAAATTGATTTGATTGAGGAAGTGGCGCGTATGTTCAATTATGATAACATAGCACCGGACTTTACTGTTACAATTGATTCGTCAGGTACCGAAACAGCAAAAGCACTACAAACACCTGAACTTCGCCGTCCTATTCGCGAATACCTCGTAGCTAAGGGTTTTCACGAATCGCTAACACAAAATCAGACTGACCCGAAGAGTGCGGCAATTTTCACCGACAAACCGGTTGTTATTGCCAATCCATTGGGTGAGGAGCTTTCCATTATGCGACCTTCGCTATTTCCGGCTATGCTTCGCACAATTGAGAGAAATCACAGGCTTGGCAATTTCGATTTGCGTATGTTCGAGATAGGAAAGAGTTTCCATCGTGTTGATGACAAGGAAGAGACATTCGTTCGGGGAATTGTCGAACAGGAAAATTTACTAATTGCAATAAGTGGCAATGCGGCTCCGCAACATTGGAGCGAAAAGGCTCGGGAAGTTGATTTTTATGATATGATGGGTAGTGCAGAGGATTTATTGAGCGCAATGAAAATCAAGCGTTTCAAATTCAATCCGATTATTGAGGAGCATCCTGTATTTTCGTTCAATGCCGTTGAAATTATTTCTGTGAAGCAAACAATCGGCTATGCGGGCGAAGTATCTGCAAAAATCTTGAAACAATTCGATATTGAGCATAAAGTATTTGCAATTGAAATTAATCTCAATAAATTATTTGCGGCTGAACGTAAGCACTGGCGATATGAGAAAGTTTCTCCCTATCCCAAGGTTACCCGTGATTTGGCTTTCATAGTTGAAGAGCAATTTAGCGCAGAAGAAATAAGGCTCGAAATACAAAAATCAGCCGGGAAGCTCGCAAAATCGGTCGAGATTTTCGATGTCTTCAAAGGTAAAAATATCGCCGCAGGGAATAAGAGTATTGCTTTCACAATTAGTTATTCTGCACCGGATAGAACATTGACAGATAAAGAAGTTGATGAATCCGTTAATAATATTATTAAGCAAATAGAAAAGAAGTTTGCCGCAACACTCCGCAAATAGTTGTTGCTACATAATATATTTTTATAAGAGGCTGTCCCAAAAAGGGTAGCCTCTTAATTGTATTGGCTTGATGCTTAAATGCCGTAGCAATAGAACAAATTATAGATTGATAATAAAAAAGAGCCGCCGAAAAACGGAGGCTCTTTTTTAAATTCATTGGAAATTTCGATTAGCCAATTTCCCAATATGTCTTGCCTTTGAGCAATGCTTCGAGGTCGCCTGCTCCCGGCTCTTTCATATAGTGGTCGATTTGTTCAACTACTTTCTGTTCATAGGGCGTGCGTTTGATTGCCTGAAATACGCCATAAGGTCTCGGTACATTCGGATTGTATGTCATATCTGCCAAGATAAAAGCCAGAGTGGAATCATTCTCATCATGAACAAGTAAATCATCGACAGACCATTTGCCGTCCGTAAGCGAAACAACTTCCGGTGTATGCCCGTTCAGACGAATACCTTTATCTTTTGCGGCACCAAATACAAGCGGCTGTCCGTGAACTAGCTCGACAGCTTTTTCGGCTCTTACATCTTTCTTTGTATAGTCATCAAAAGCCCCATTATTGAAAATAACGCAGTTTGAATAGACTTCGACGAAGGCAAAACCTTTATGCTCTGCCGCTCTTCTAAACATTTCTTGCATGTGTTTCGGGTCGCGGTCAAATGCGCGAGCAACAAAAGTTGCACCCGAACCAAGTGCAAGTGATGGAGGATTGAACGGGTCGTCCAAAACGCCAAGCGGTGAAGATTTGGTAATCTGACCTTCGAGAGATGTCGGTGAATACTGCCCCTTAGTCAAACTGTAAATTGCATTGTTGAATAATAAGACATTCAGGTCAACATTACGTCTTGCGGCATGAATAAAATGATTGCCGCCGATGCTCATTCCGTCACCGTCTCCTGTTGCTACCCATACCGAAAGTTCGGGACGAGAAATTTTAACACCTGTTGCAATAGGTAATGCCCTGCCGTGCATCGTGTGCATACCGTAGGTTTCCACATAATATGGAAAGCGGCTTGAACAACCGATACCTGAAATGAAAACATAATTCTCTTTTGGGATTTTCAAAGCCGCCAGAGTTTTCTGTGTTTGTGATAATATGGAGAAATCGCCGCAGCCCGCACACCAACGTACATCAATGGGTGCTTTGAAATCTTTAGCAGTCAATTCCTCAACATTTACAACGGGAGGTAAATCATTAATTTTATCTATTTGAGTTTGCATTATTTGTTCTCCTTGTTATTTAAGAGTTCATTGACTTTATCTTCGACTTCGTCGGCTTTTAGCGGTAATCCTTGAATCTTGTTCAATCTTAATACACGCTTCATATATTTGTCTTGTATCAAAGTAGCAAGATGACCGTCATTGAGTTCCGCAACGAGAATTCTATCGAAGCTGTTAAGTACTTCCTCGAAGTTTTTCGGGAATGGATTGAGATGCGTCAGATGACAATAAGAAACTTTCTTGCCTTCGCTTCTCATCTTAGTAAATGCGTCTTCGATAGCGCCATAAGTTCCACCCCATCCGATAACCAGTAAGTCGCCCGATTGCTCGCCTTCGATTGTAGCGAGAGGAATATCATTTGCAATACCATCGATTTTCTGTTTACGAAGTTCCACCATTTTTTCGTGGTTTTCAGGGTCTTGGCTAACAAGTCCGCTAATATCCTCTTTCTCCAAACCGCCTATTCTATGCTCTAAACCCGGAGTACCGGGGATAGCCCAAGGACGCGCCAATGTTTCGGGGTCGCGACTATAAGGCTGGAATGTTTCGGGATTTGTTGCAAATTCCGTTGCAATTTCGGGTAACTCATCAAGGCTTGGAACCTTGAAAGGATTAGTACCCTGTGCAATATATCCATCAGTTAATAAAATAACAGGTGTCATATATTTAAGAGCAATACGTGCCGCTTCAATAGTCTGATAGAAACAGTCGGCAGAGTTCTTGGCGGCAACAATCGGCAAAGGTGCTTCGCCATGCCGTCCGTACATCGCCATTAATAAGTCTGCTTGCTCCGGCTTTGTCGGTAAACCTGTACTTGGACCGCCACGCTGAACATCAACAATGACAAGAGGCAATTCGAGAATCACAGCCAAACCAATAGATTCGACTTTGAGCGAAAGCCCGGGACCCGAAGTAGTTGTTGCGGCAAGATAGCCGGCAAAAGATGCTCCGATAGCACTTGATATTCCTGCAATTTCGTCCTCAGCCTGCAAATGCTTGACGCCGTATTTCTTGTAACCTGAAATAAAGTGCAAAATCTCCGTTGCAGGAGTAATAGGATAAGAACCGAGGAATAAAGGAAGATTCGCTTTATTTGCGGCGATAACCAAGCCGATAGCAGTAGCTTCGTTACCTGTAATATTTCTGTAAAAACCTTTTTCTAATTTAGCTTCTTTAATTTCATACTGAACAGGAAAATCTTCTGATTTTGCGGCGTATTCGTAGCCGGCTCTCAAAGCCCTGATATTGGCTTCGAGGACAGTCGGTTTTTTCCCGAATTTGCCTGCCAACCATTTTTCAGTTGGCTCCAAGTTTCTGTCGAGCAACCAGAAAACGATACCGAGTGCAAAAATATTTTTTGATTTTTGTTCGGCTTTCGGCGGCATTTTTAAATCTTCCAAAATTCTATGCAGATGTTCATTTGCATTAATTTTGATAAGATTGTAATTACTTAAACTGTCGTCTTCCAAAGGATTGGAATCATATTTCGATAGTTTTAAATTTTTAGCATCAAATCCGGATTCATTGGCAATAATGGTTGCTCCGTCTTTTAGTTTCGGTATATTGACCTTCAACGAAGAAGCATTCATTGCGACAAGAATGTCAATTTTGTCGCCAAAAGTATTAACGTGCTTGGCGGCAATTTGAATTTGATAAGCGCTTACCCCATACAAAGTTCCCTCGGGAGCCCTGATTTCGGAGGGGTAATCGGGAAATGAATTAACATCATTGCCCGCGATGCCGGAATTATTGGAAAATAATTTTCCGGAAAGCTGCATTCCATCGCCGGAGTCGCCGGCGAATCTGATAGTTACTTGTTCCAGATATTCAACTGTTTTATCCATTTTTTAACTTTTATGTGTAAAAAAATCGTGAACTAAAAAATTATAAGAAAATAAAACATCTTCTTTAAAATTAAAACATAAACAGTTTTTTTGTAATTGTAATGTTTCAACAAAGCAAAATAAGAAATGATAATCAATTTTTTATACTTTTATTTTTCTTTATATCCTAATATGGCGGCGGCAGTTATTAAATCATCAGCACTAGTTATTTTAATATTCCGCTCCTCGCCCTCAATCATTAAATAATTGTAGCCTGCATATTCAAACAAAGCGGCATCATCTGTGGATATATATTTGTCTTCAATAGCTTTGGCAAATGCCGCTAACAGAAGTTTGGTACGGAATACTTGGGGGGTTTGTATGCTACGTAGTAGGCGGCGTTCAGGCGTGCGATAAGAGCCGCCCGGCATTATCTCACGTATTGTTTCTTTTGGCATAAGTGCAGGTATTGCCCCACCCGTTCTATTTGCGAAATCAATCAGTTTCAAAATTAAACTTTCCGAAACAAAGGGACGGACTGCATCATGAATAAGCACAAGTTCACTTTCGGCGGCTTCCTTAGTTTGTAAAGCATTGTGTACGGAGTCTTGTCTTTCTTTCCCTCCGTTAATAATTACAATTTTTTTGTTCATTTTGTAATCATTAATCAATGCTTGTAATTCTTCTATATGAGCGGCGGGGGCAGGTATTACAATAGACTTAATTGTATTTATATTATCAAATGATGCAATGGTTCTGATGATAATCGGAATACCTTCCAAATTGTGAAATTGTTTCGGTTTTACTGAACCGAAACGCTTACCTATGCCGCCTGCCGGTATGATTAAGCAACTGTTCATCAATGATATTCGTATTTGTCGTTGATACTAAGTGGTGAGTACAGGCGAAAATCTCCAAATCCGTTGTAATCAATGAATATAATTTCTTTTTCGCCATAACTCCAAATTTCATAATTATTTCCGTTATTCATTCTTCCCCTGTTAATTGTTTGTGGCTCTCCATATATAATATAAGCCATACCCATATCGGTAAGCCAACCTTCCGAATAACTTTTATAATTTTTATTGGCGTACTCAATCCGGCTAAAATATTCATCATAGGCTTCGTTGCGTTCCGTATGCGGTGTAGGGTCCCGCTTGCGCCAGAATTCAACAAAACGCAGAATCTTTTCCTGTTCTTTATCGGGGGCAAGCAAATAATCCATTTCCGATTGAGTTGCTATATATCGTAATTGACTGATAGATTGATTGATATTCTTAATGAAATTCCCACTAATACTTTTCATATTATTAATGGAGCGCTCCGTTGTCGCAATAATATCATATTTCTCAAATCCCTCTTCATCAGAGGACTTGACGGCGAAAAGCCGAAACATATAACTACCTTGTGCCAATGTAGTCGGAAGCGAAATTTTTAAATATATTTCATTCTGAGTATCGGGGACAGGTTTGCGGATTCTCTTGCTCTGAAATTCTATTTCTTTGTCATCATTAATTAATTGATAAATAAAATCTACCTCGGCTAGATTCTCTGCCGGTGTATTCATATCTTTATACGCCTCGAAAAAGACAAAAAAGTATTTGGATAAATTGCCTACATTATCCGATATATGCGGAGTAATAATATAATTCCCATTCTGCTCTTCAATTGAATTTACGAGTAAAATCCCGCTAAGACTAAAACTATAACGAGAAAAATCAATAACCGTTTGCTTGCGTGTGCGGAGGAAACTGCGATGTCCGTGTTTATCAAAATAAATAACTTCGATTTCATAATTGCCGGGCAGAATATTAAATATGGTTTGGGTAACATCAAAATCCCCATTGCCACCCTGCGAAACAAAGTAGTCCTTTTCGATTATTTGCCTGTTAATGGTTTTATTTTCAATTATTCTATCATTCTCGTCTTTTATTTTTATATAAATATCATATTCCGCTCCATATAGTTGGGCGGATTTAATGAATGACATTGAGGCATACGGCACAAGTACAAATATATCTAAGCGAGATTTGCCCGCTGTGTCCGATTTGAATAATACGGCATCGAAATAGAATAAACCGGAATTATCCGTTACTTCAACTGCTTGGGACAGAACTACCTGTGTGCTAATAACAATTAGTGCAAACAGTAGAAATATATTATTTGTTAATCTTTTGCGTACCAACTTTGTAATACTTTGTTTGTCCATTTTTTTTATCACTTGTAAATTGTTTTATTATATCAGCCGGAATATAAGTATCTACATAGTTCTTGTAAAAAATACTATCAAATTCCAGGAATCTCCAGCCTGCCGCAGTCGGCGAACGAAGGGCAAACATTTTAAATCTTTTATATATAGAATAATATCCTTTTTGCTTCATTTGCTTATTGGCATTGTCGCTATTCATAGCATTTAATAGCAGGTTCTCGCTCTTGGCGGAATTACTATTAATATGAACATCAATGCTAATGGAATAATCAACCAAAGCATACTCCATTGTGCCGTCAGTGGTAATATCGCTTATTGATTTGACGTCAATGCTCTTGATTTTTATTTGAATATTATTATCTTGTAAACTTTTCGCCATATTGTTGATTATCTCATCTTTATTCACTCTGTCGAAAATTAGTGTATATAAATAATCAAGAGATTTCTCGAATTCCATATTTTGCAGATGATGAAAATATTCATTTGCGGCTTTGCGTATTGCATTTGTCATAGATTTGTCGCCCGCATTAGTCGTTACAATCATTGTAAATACTAATATTGATACGAGAGCAACTTTTATAAATATACTTCTCGAACTCATTACAATCTCCTTTTGTTATTGGTGGTTTATTACTTTATTAAAATAAGGATTGGCAGTCAATAAACCAACTGTTTGATTAATTATTTTCTGTCAATTATACCAAAATGCTCACGTACCGGTTTGGGTATCAGCTTAGCCGTTAATGCTGTTCCCGTATTTTCAATAAATTTCCATTTATCAAATTTATCTTCTTTGATAGCAAACATTTGCTTAGTCATATTGAAATTCACAGTACATTTTTTTTCTTTTGGATATACCAGGACATTGGAATCACCGTAATTGCCTTTATATGCACTAACAGCAGAATTAAAACTCTTATCATCTTTATTTTTGAAATTTAAGGTCATAATCATTTGGTAAGAATAATCAATAAGTGCATATTTTCCCATATCTGTTTTGAAAACATCACTGATTAATATTATATGCGGATTTTTCAGCACAATTGTTTTTACAGAATCGCTCATCTGTGATTTCATAAAATCAACAAACTGCTCCTTAGGTACAAAATCAAAAAATTTCGGATACAAAAAATCGCTTACTGCATTATAATCAGCAAGTTCGAGGTATTGGAAAAACTGCTCGGCATTTTTTTTGATTTCATCTTTTTCATCTGTGCCTGACGCACTTACAACTGCTATTTGTAAAAACAACAAGCAAACAAGTAAATACTTAATTTTGGAAATATACAATTTCAACTCCCTTATTAATAATTCAATAATTTTTCAATATCAGCTTTGATTTTTGCTTCATTCGGAAGAACCGCTTCCTCGTAAACCTGATGATATGGAATATGCGAATCCAAAGCGGCATGACGCCGTACAGGAGCATCAAGAAAATCAAAAGCATCAGCGGCAATTTCGGCGGCAATTTCGGCACCGAAACCGCTTGTTTTCGTATCCTCGTGTAGCACTAATACGCGATTTGTTTTTCTTACAGATTCCAGTACCATTTCTTTGTCCCAAGGAATAAGCGTTCTCAAATCAATAATTTCAATAGTTTTACCGCTTTCCTTTTCGATTTTTTTGGCGACATTCAGGGCATCTCTGACCATCATACCATAAGTAACAACAGTCAAATCATCGCCGTATTTAGCAAGCCTGCCCTTGCCAAAAGGAATCAAGTAATCGCCTTCCGGCTCGAATGATGTAGAATAAGGTAAGCGATAAAGTCCCTTATGCTCCAAGAATAGTACGGGGTCTTGCAGTCGGCAGGCGGTTTTCAGCAAACCCTTTGCATCTGCGGCTGTACTCGGATAAGCAACAAGCAAGCCGGGAATATGGGTAAAGAACGCCTCAATATTCTGCGAATGATATAAGCCGCCATGAATATAGCCACCTACTGCCGTCCTGATAACGACCGGTGCAGAAAATCCGTTATTGGAACGAAAACGCATCGTGGCTATCTCGTTCCGTATTTGCATAAAGGCGGGCCATATATAATCACCGAACTGTATCTCGACAACAGGCTTGAAGTCTCGGACTGCAAGTCCGAGAGCAACGCCGGCAATTGATGCCTCTGCAAGCGGAGAATTGAAAACACGCTCATAGCCGAATGTGTCTGTCAGTCCCTTAGTAGCAGTAAAAACCCCGCCTTTGGGGTCTGCAACGTCTTCCCCGAATATAAGCATTTTGGGATTGCGTTCCATTTCTTCTTTCAATGCACGCTTAATAGCATCGACCATAACTATTTTTTTGCCTTCTGTCGGCACAAAATCCGTATAAGGCAAATTCCGTGTGGAGGTATCAGCAAAAACGTGTTTAGTCGCATCATCGGCGAGCGGAGCGGAGCGAGCGAAAGCCCAATCGGCGGCATCAGCAATTTCCTGCTTAACGCTTGCCTCCAATTCTTCGATTTCTTCGGACGAAGCAATATTATGTTTTGCCAAATACGATTTAAAATTAATAATACAGTCGCCTTCGGTTTTCATCTTTTCCAATTCATCGGCAGAGCGATATTTCCTGTGGTCATCACTTGATGAGTGCGGCAATAGTCTTTCGACCAATGAATGCAAGAGAACAGGACCTTTGCCCGCTCTCATATACTCAATAGCCTCGCGAGCCGCCGCCAATGAAACAAAAAAATCCGTTCCGTCAAAAGTCTTCATTTTCAGATTGCTGTAGCAACAGAAAGTATGCCCGACATTTGAACCCATAGATTGCTTTTCGCGTGGTACGGAAATTGCATATTTATTATCCTGAATATGAAATAGAACGGGCAGTTTCTCGCGAGACGCCCAATTGACTGCTTCGTAAAATTCGCCTTGGCTGGTAGTACCTTCACCCGATGCCACATAAGTAATTTCATCGGTTTTTAATTTATGTGAAGCAAGAGCAGTCCCAACTGCATTAAGAAACTGTGTGCCTGTTGGTGAGGACTGTGTGGGCATATTTAATCGCGGATTACCGAAATGCCCGGGCATTTGCTTGCCACCCGAAGCGGTACATTCGGGCTTGCCTGCCGCCAGAAGGAAATACTCCTTTGGTGTCATTCCCATTGTGTAAGTAAAAGCAATATCCCGATAATATGTCCAAGCCCAATCTTTTCCCGGTTCGAGACTCATAGCAATTGCCACTTGCGCCGCTTCGTGTCCGCTGCCGCCAATATGAAAAAATGATTTACCCTGCTTGACCAATGTTAAATGCTTGTCATCTGATTTGCGAGCATACAGCATATATTTCAAAGCACGCAACATTTCGTCTTTATTTAAATTTAGAGCCTGATGCAGCGGCTTGTTTGTTTTTATTTGTACAGGCGTATTGGAACAGGCAGGACCCCCTGCCTCAAATACAATGCCGCCTTCCACCGAATCACCGATATTTGATAAAATTTCTTTTTCGGTATTTATTTCTTTATTGACTATTTTTTTTGTTTTCTTTGCCATTATTGATTCTGATATTATATGAAATTTATAATAATGATATTATTCTACTTATCTGACAAAATTCCAATTATTGAAAAATTTGATAAAATAACGAAATATTATTGAACTATTTTTGTTAATTTTATATACTTAATTATAGTATTAATTTAAACGAATTTAGACAAGTTTTATGACATGGGCTAAGGTAATAGGTCAAGATAAGATAAAAGGGATTCTCCAAAAAGAGCTTTTGGACGATAGGGTACCGCATGCTTACTGTTTTTGGGGGGAAGAAGGTACCGGCAAAGAATCTATGGCTTTAGAATTTGCCAAGACATTGAACTGCGAAAATCCGATAAAAACAGAAAAGGGAATTGAATACTGCGGCGAATGTAATTCCTGCCGTCTTGCCGCCAATCTATCACACCCTAATATTGAATTTATATTTGCAACACCGGCAGGCAAAAGCGACAGCGAAGATGGAGGTTTGAAAAATAAGCAAATAGATGAAATAACTGCTCAACTAAAACAAAAAAGTGAAAACTATTATCATAAAATAATGGTTAAGGGTGGCAACAAAATCAGAATAAGTTCCATTAGAAACTTACGGAAAAAACTTTCTATGTCCCAAGGTATTCGCGGTAGCCGTGTGATTATAGTCTCACGTGCAGAAGAAATGACAACGGAATCCGCAAACGCATTTCTGAAAACATTGGAAGAGCCGCACTCGAACGTTATAATAATTCTCACTACGTCTCGAAAAGAAATGCTACTGCAAACCATTTTATCCCGCTGTCAGGTTATACATTTTCCAGGACTTGCTGCTCGTGAGATAAGCGAAGAATTAATAAATAATTATACTATTTCTGAAGAAGACGCAAATCTTGCCGCTTCTTTTGCACAGGGTTCATTGACTCGTGCGCTTGATTTTCTTAATGACGAAATGCGTAGCCTGCGTGAGAATTGCGTCTCAATGTTGCGAACATCATTAACCAAGAAAAATTATAAAATTAAATTAAGCAAAAGTATTGACGAACTTGTAAAAGACAAATCCAAGCGTAAGGTCGAACGGTTCTTAAATATATTATTACTTTGGTTGCGTGATGTAGAAGTATATAATCGGACATTATCGGGAGAGCATTTGCTTAATATTGACCAAAAATCAATCTTTGAAAAATTTGTTGGAGCATTTGGAAATTCCGATTTAAATGCGGCAATAACCACCGTAGAAAACGCTATTACTCGGATTAGCCGCAATGTGCCGCTGAATTTATTATTACTTTCTATGTTTATAGAAATCCGCTCAATTTTATATAACAACACAGAAGTGTAACTTTATTGAATTATTTTTGTTATATATACGATAATTAACTAATTTAATTCTTTAGAAATATATAAATATAATTAGGATATTTATGGAGTCTCCAAATTTGAATGAGGAGATGGTGGTTGAGAAGAAAGTAAAAAAGATATTAGACCCAAGCGAAATTAAGGTCAATACAGTAATAGAATTAGAACCGGATAAAAGATATACGAATAAACACAACAATCATCACAAAGAAAACGAGAAACCCATCATAAATACACACTTGAAAAGCGTGTTCTCGGTGGCTGATGTAAAGTACACCGAAGAATGCAAATGTGGACCGTCAACTTATGTTGATGTAACTTTTGCAGATAACAGAAAACGGCTTTTCAAGAATGAGAATAATCTTGATTTAAAATTATTCGAATACGTAATAGTAGAAATCGAAGGCGGCTTGGAATGTGCTACTGTTGTAGCCTGTGGCAAGGAAGCAGAAGAAAACCTGAAACTATGCTACAATAATGAAGTGCCGGAATATAGCATTGTCCGCAAAGCAAACTCCACCGACATGAAAAATGTCAGACTTAATACTTATGACGAATTGCATATCGTAAAAAAAGCAAAAAAATTCATAGCCTACCATAAACTTGATATGAAAATCACATCGACTAAATGGCAGTTCGACCGCCACCGATTGACGATATTTTTTACTGCACCTCAGAGGATTGATTTCCGCAGTCTTGTAAAGGATTTGGCGAGACAGTTCAGAACTCGTATTGAACTCAGGCAAATATCCACACGCGAACAAGCCCGTAGAATAGGCGGTATGGGTCCTTGTGGTCTTAGTATTTGTTGCTCTTCATTCCCGACAAATTATTGTCAGGTAACTATGGAGCATGCCAAACACCAGCAATTGCCCAACAATTTGGCAAAACTTTGCGGATATTGCGGAAGACTTAAATGTTGCCTGATGTACGAGGAAGACGCTTATGTCGAAGTCCTAAAAAAATATCCTCCGATTAATTCTACAATCAAGACCGGTGATGGTATTGCTTATTTGAACAAAATTGATGTATTCAAAGAAAATGCTACTCTTTACTACCCTAAAAATGGGCTTTTCAAAGTAGTTACGGGTGAAGTATTACGCAAATTTGCAGAGGACGGAAAAGTGATTCCACCCAAAAAAGAAAACGGGACAAAATATCAGAAGGAAGAAGATGAGGAGTTGCTGGTATTTGAAGCCGACTATTAATTAATTTGTTATAAAGATGTAATAAATAAACGATGCTTTTCAATATTGCTCCGAGTTGAAACTCAAGGCTATT
>CAZOOR010000067.1:0-13954 GCA_964581505.1 uncultured Hyphomicrobiales bacterium | reverse complement strand
TTTGATTGTTTTACAAAGTTAATACTTTTTGGACAGAGTTCAGTTTACAGTCTCCGCACATGTCTTGTCATTATAAAACTCCTTCTTCGATTTATTTTAATTAAATTTTTTTCTACTGACTGTCAACTTATTTTAGCATAAGACACAAAGGGAAGGCTTTAATATAGCGATGTAAATAGTCTTTATAGCCCCTCCGTTGGAGGGGTTGGGGAGGTCGGCTGTTCTCCTGCTCCCCGTCCCCTGAATTCTGACACTCCTAAAAGGCAAAACACCCCGTCAGACTGCGTCTGCCACCCCTCTGTGAGAGGGGAATTTTATAATTTTACAAACTTATACATCTTGCCACCGACACGCACAAAATACACACCCGCCGCCAAACCCGACACATCAAGCCGAATATGTCCCCCTTCGGAGGGGGTGCCTGCGGAGCAGGCGGGGGAGGATAGAACCACAGTACCAAGCACATCATACACTTTAACCGCATTCTTCAGGGTGCGGTTACCCACTACGGCAATTTCTATATAATCTCCGGCGGGGTTGGGAGTTATTTGCTGTAACACTGTATTATCCTCAACGGAAGTAAATGGTAAAATGCCTTTTACTATGTAATTACGTCCATATATTGAATATACTTCACCGGTCTTTTTGTTTATCGAAATGGAATATATTGATTTGTCCGATACAGGTATTTCAGGTAGCTTTATATCTTCCCATGTTTTACCTTCGTCAATACTTACTTCCATACCTTTATTGGTACCAATTAATATTGCATTTTTATATGTTTCGATTACGTAAATCTCTTCGTCTTCCTTTTGCGTTCGTATTTTTTTAAATTGCAAGCCGCTATCATCTGACATATATATCCCTTCACTTCCTTTATTTGCCTTGCTATATCCGATTACCCTTCCTTCGTTATCTATTCCTATTACGCTAAACCGCTCTTTCGGTATATTACTATCCCTATTAAGCCAATGTATGGCAAAGCCCGTTTCGAGGTCATAATAATACATACCCCCAATACTTTCTGAAACAATTAGAAATTTTTTCTTAAAGTTAAATATTGCAATTAAATAATCGGGTATTGCACCAAATACAAGATGCTTCCATTTATCTTTTGTAGAAAAAATACCACTTGTATTATACAAAAGATAAAAATTTGGAATATTGCAATATAGAAAACGATTACGTTTATCATCCGGATCAGGCCATTGCGTAAACATAGACCAAGTGTAGCCGAGGTCCGTTGAATGCCATGAGCCACCATCGCGCACAGGATTACCCATAAACTCAATAAAATTGGACTGCCAACCGGACATCATATAGTTATCGGATACAACCGTATAATTGGAATTTTGATTGAACCAAGCATCTTTATTTCTTAATTCCCATTTATTACCCTTGTCGGTAGAATAATATAATAAATACAAAGTATCTTCCGAATTCTGCAAACAAATGAGAAGGTTTGCCGGCTCATATATTTTCAGATGGTTAATCCGATGCTCGTTGCCAAGCGGGGAATTAATCAGTCCGAAAGAATAATCTACTTCGCTAAAAAGCAGTGAAGGGATTATTAGAAAGATGATAGCGACTATTTTTTTCATTATTAACCTCTCGTTAGTTTGTATTATTCATATTATTAATATTCTGTTTGTGTATATTTTTTACAGTTTCGGGGAAAAAGTGTCAGATAAAATACACTTAATACAATAATAAATTATCCTAATATCCTCACAATATCCCCAAAGCTTTTATTTATGCGGATATCAATCATTCACAATTAATTTACGTATATAATTTATTTCAATAATAATGCCAAAAAATGAATATTAATCAATACATTAGTATTTTCTTATATCCCATTCAAATAACTACAAAAAAATAATATTCATTTAATTAAGACTATTTAGTCTTATTATGCGTTACTAATTTAAATCGGATAAAATAATCTGATTTGAAGTTGTTTACTCTAAAATTATTATTTATTCATTATTGATAGGTTCAGTTATGAAAAAAAGTTTACTTGATAGATTTATGACCAGAAAAGGGCTTTATACGAGCTTCTGGTTCATAGCAATAATAATGGTTGTAGCTTTGATATACTTCACGGCTACATTGCAAAAGGAAGTTCCGCCCATTGCGGCAGAAGTTCGTTCGGCTTCGGGGGAACTGCTCTATACCGCTGATGATGTGGCGGAGGGCAAGGGCTACTTCCAGGAATTTGATTTGATGGACTGGGGAACTATACTCGGTATGGGGGCTTATATGGGTCCCGACTTTACAACCGATTTCTTCCACCACAGAGCTGAATTTCTTTATGATTATTATGGTAAGGAAATGTACGGCAAGCCTGCCGCCGAGCTTAATGCTATGGAAAAAGGTGCCGTCAAGGAGCGGGTAAAGAAAGATTTTCGCGAGCAAACTAAACTAATGGAAGAAGGCGTTACATACACAGATGCTTCCGCCGCCGCATACAAGAAAAATGTTGAGCAATTAACCAAAATGCTGGTTAATGGTGATAAGCGGCGTGCATTTCCGGGCGGCGTCATACGCAAAGACGAAGCGATTAAAATTGCCGCATTTATTGATTGGTCGCAAATGGTTGCTTCCTCTGTCCGCCCGAATACTAAGGGAATTAAAGGCGAGGAAAGAACATGGTCTAACAATTGGCCCAAAGAGCCGCTCGTTGACCAAGATGTTCGCTATCAAAGTCATATAGTTTCTTTATGGGAGTTTTTACTTCTTTGGACTTTGACAATTTTTGTAATATATCTTTCCTATGAATATTTGTTTAAAAAAGGTAAAGATGAAGTGCTTTCACCGGCACTTAAAGTTACTTCGCTTTTTCCTTCGCAGAAAAAGCTGTTAAAATATATTCCGATAGTATCGCTATTATTTGTAGTGCAAATGTTCATCGGAGCATATTTAGCACATTTGTATGCAGACCCTACACAGGATTTTATTATCTCACAGAATATACTACCATTTAATGTATTGCGTTCGATGCACACACAGATTGCTATACTATGGGTGGCTGTCGGTTGGCTTGTAGGCGGTCTGCTGATTGCTCCTTGGGTTGCAAATAAAGACCACAAATTCCCTTGGCTTGTAGATATACTTTGGGTAGCATTATTGACTGTTGCGGTCGGTTCTGTTATTGGTTTGTATATGGGCGCCACAGGACAAATGAGAGAGACTTGGTTCTGGCTGGGCAACGAAGGACGTGAATTAATCAATCTCGGGCGTGTATGGGATATAGGTTTGGTTCTCGGGCTTGTCTTCTGGTTCCTGTTGATTATTACTTTGATTAAAAAAGCGGCAACAAACAATCCGTTGGTCGGTACAATTATTTGGTCGGCTTTTGCTATTGCCACGCTCTATATTGCGGGCATGATGCCGCTCCATAAAATTATGCCGAACTTTACCGTTGATGATTATTATCGCTGGTGGGTTATTCATCTTTGGGTGGAATTGACATTTGAGCTGTTTGCCGCCGGTACAATAGCATTTATGACAGTATCGCTCGGATTAATTTCGCAGAAAACAGCGGAACGTGTAATGTTCTTTGAGTTGTTCCTCATTATGATGTCGGGTACACTTGGTGTAGGTCATCATTATTTCTGGCAGGGACTTGATGAATATTGGATAGCAATAGGCGGTATTTTCTCATCACTCGAACCGCTGCCGCTTGTATTAATGATTATCGAAGCATGGAAAAATAAGAAAGAGCAAGAAGCCGAAGGTGTTGTTCACGATTTCAATACTCCGTTTATGTTTATTGCCGGCTCTGCGGCACTCAACTGGATTGGTGCAGGTTTCTTGGGTATGGTTATTAATACGCCGACTATTTCGTATTATTCGCACGGCACATATTTAATTATGCCACACGGACACGTGGCTCTATTAGGGGCATTCGGATATATTTCACTTGCATTCCTATATATGACATCACGTGCTAACGCAATGGCAAAGGGCTGGACTTGGAACGAGAAATGGAGTAAAATCGGTTTCTGGCTATTGACACTTGGTGTTTTGGTTTTTGCCATTCCGACATTAATGACAGGATTGGAGCAAACACGTATAGCCGCCGAAATGGGTTATTATTACACAAGAGTACGCGAAGCCGTTGAAATCGTTCAGGGTTGGATGTGGTTCCGTATTCTTCCCGATTCAATGATGTTGCTCGGTGGTGTTATTATTTTCATCGACCTATTCAAACAAACATTTATGGGCAAAAAAGCCGCATAAGGAATTTTGTTTAACTATCAAAAAGGACTGCGACTATTGTAGCAGTCCTTTTTGTATATATACGCCGCAAAGCCTAAAACTCACTACCCTGCCTGCGTCGGTCCAAAGGTGTATTTCAAACCGCGTCCTTCAAGATGTGGTTTTTTATTTGGCTGTTCACCCCCTCGCCCATTGGGAGAGGGCTGGGGTGAAGTGCGGCTGTTTCAAGAAACCCCGAGCAAGCACTCGGGGCAATTGAATTTTTATTATAATAATTACTTTATCGTTACATATAGGAACTTACGTTTCCCGTATTTAATCAGACGCTTCTCAGCGAAATCAATCTTTGCAAAGGTATCTGTAACTTTTTCCTTGTCAATGGAAACAGCACCCTGCTGAAGCATACGCCTCGCTTCCTTTTTGGAGGGTGCAAGTTTCGATGTAACGAGAACATCAGCAAGAATTTGCTCCGAACCGCCGAGTTCCAAAGTAACTTCATCAATTTCATCGGGAAGGTCTTTTTTTACGAAGATATTCTCAAATTCTTTAAAAGCACTCTCGGCAGCGGTTTTATCGTGATAAATTGCTACAATTGCCATTGCCGTTTTAACTTTTGCATTGCGCGGGTGAATAGTACCGTCCTTCAAACCTGTTTCCATTTTACTGACTTCTTCATCATCGGCAAAGGCACCATAACGTAGGTAACGAGTAATAAGTTCATCGGGGATAGACATTACTTTTCCGAATATTTCTTGCGGTGTGTCGGTTAGCGCAATATAATTATCCAATGATTTGCTCATTTTCTCCACTCCGTCCGTACCTTCGAGAATGGGCATAGTTAATATGCACTGCGGCACTTGCCCGTATTCACGTTGAATTTCTCTACCGACAAGCAAATTAAATGTCTGGTCTGTACCACCCAATTCAATATCTGAATTAACATTTACGGAATCCATTGCTTGTGCCAGAGGATAGAGAAGTTCGTGAACGCTGATAGCCGTACCGGAAGTAAATCGCTTCTTGAAGTCATCGCGTTCGAGCAATTGGGCAACAGTATATTTTGATGTAAGTTTAATCACATCGTGAAAATTCATAGCGCCAAGCCATTCGGAATTATATCTTATTTCGAGATTTTCTTTTGATAATATTTTGGTTGCCTGCTCCAAATAAGTTTGTCCGTTCAGTTTTGTTTCTTCTTTTGTTAGTGGCGGACGTGTTTTATTCTTACCGGAGGGGTCGCCAATCATAGCAGTAAAATCGCCGATAATCAGAACAGCGGTATGCCCCAAGTCTTGGAAATGTCGTAATTTCTTCAAAACGACTGCATGACCAATGTGTAAGTCCGGCTTGCTCGGGTCGCAACCGAGTTTAACTCGCAATGGTTTTCCGTTCTTAAATGAATTTTCTAATTTCTCAATAAGTTCCTGCTCGGGAATAATATCAATAGCACCCGAACGTATTAATTTCATCTGTTCTTCCGGTGAAGAAAACATTTATCTAATCCTTTCTATTGCAAAATATAACCCCTCACCATTGACTAAAAGATAAGGGGAAAAATAAAAAAATCTAAAACAAATTATGCTCCGATTTCGGGTTCGTCCGTAACATCACGCATACGATAGCCGACACCACGAATGCTATGAATCAATGGTTTCGAGCCGTCTTCGCGTTCGATTTTCGAGCGTAAGCGTTTGATATATACATCAATAATATTCGATTCCGGATCGAAATTATGTTTCCAGACGTGTTGCGTAATTGTACTACGGCTCAAAATTCTATTTTTATTTTTTATTAAATACTCAAGCAGAGCATATTCCTTTGTCGTAAGTTCAATTTCTTTATTAAATCTGTAAGCCATATGCGAAACAGTATCAAGTACCAAATCGCCGCAGTGTAGCTTTGTTGTTTTTTCAGGGCTGGAACGTCTTAAAATAGAACGCAGCCGTGCCGCAAGTTCCTCGAAACTAAACGGTTTCGGCAGATAATCGTCAGCACCGAGGTCAAGTCCCTGAATTCTGTCCTCGGTAGTACCTCTTGCCGTCAGCATCAGGATAGGTGTTGCTACGCCGGCTTCTCTTAATTCTTTGAGAACTGTAAAACCATCTTTACCGGGCAACATAACATCAAGCAGTACGGCATCAAACTCATTATTCATTGCCATTTCGAGTCCTGTTACGCCGTCGGGAGCGGTTTCGACAATATAGCGTTCTTCCTCAAGCCCGTTTTTAATAAAACTAGCTACCTTTCGTTCATCTTCGACTACAAGTATTCTCATATCTAATCTCGATTTTGTATTTCTTTACGCAAAAAAATAAACTATAATATAATAAAATATTATTAAACTAATCTTGTTTTGAGTGGATATATTTAATAATCTCTGCTTTTTCAATTGTAACAAGGGCGCCTGCGTTTGATTCTTCAAAGAGTTTGTCCAAAATCGGAAGAAAGTTTTTTATTTTTTCTTCGTTATCCACAATCTCAATAATAATAGGCAAATCCTGCGAAAGGCGCAATACTTTGGAAGAGTGAACACGGCTGGAATTACCGAAACCCATAATTCCCTTGAACACCGTTGCCCCGGCAAGTTCCATAGTGCGTGCTTTCTGTACTATTGTCTCGTAAACGGGGGTACGTCCCGTCTTGTCTCGCTCGCCAATAAAAATACGCAATAATGTTGCATTCCTTTTAATTCCCATAGATAACTCCGATTAATTTTGACAATAGGAAACCCAATGATGTTGCTAAAAGAGAAAGAAAGACATTTGAAAAAATATTTAGAAATGCGTAAAAAAATTCCGACTGTGTCAGCAAGTTCAGTGTTTCGAACGAAAAAGACGAAAACGTAGTCAGACCACCGCAAAATCCGATAGTTAGCAAAATCTTTACTTCCGGTGAAATAATATTATGATAATCAAAATAATACATAATCAATCCGATAATAAAACCACCGATAATATTTACCGTCAGCGTGCCGTACGGCATAGTAGCCGGAACTATTCTTTGCACAATACCTGTAAGCCAATAGCGTGCCATACCGCCGCTTGCGGCACCGATACCTACCAGCAAATAGTCACTCATTTTCCGTCCTCACATTTTATTCGTTTATTCGTCATTTTCTAAGTATATTAAATTAATAAAATTTTTTGTATTTTGTTTCTTTTAGATTAGGTATTGATATTATGAAAAGTGCAGTTATTAAATATTTATTATTGATATTAGTGCTGTCTGCCGTATTTTCCTGCGGTGAAAAAGAACCGCTACCGACAAATAAGTATTTCGTTACAACTAACGAGCCGCTCGCAATGCTACTCCGTGATATTGCGGGTGATTCTAATTCTATCTATTGCATTATTCCGCCGGGAGTTTCACATCATACTTTTTCGCCAAAGCCGGCGGATATAAACATAACGGAAAAATCACTTGCACTGTTTTATATTTCGGACAATGTAGATAATTGGGTGTCTCGCTTTGATAATGCCAAAACAATTCAAATTATTCAAGAAATACCCGCTCCTATGCTTCTGTATGTTCCCGAAACTGAAAAAGCGGCAGAAAATATTGAGCCGCATTTCTGGACAGACCCGTTAATTATGAAAGTACTTGTTCCGCGGCTGGCAAATATTATGTCTGAATTAAACCCGACAAAAACCGAGATATACAAAGCCAATGCGGTTCGACTTGTGAAAAAACTTACTCTGCTTGATAATGAAATCCGTCAGGCATTGAAGCCGTACAAAGGCAAAAGCGTATTATTATTTCACCCTTCTTTTTTATATTTCTTGAGACGATACGGATTGAAATATGCAGGTGCAGTAGAAACATCTCCGGGCAAGCAACCGACATTACAGGATATTGCGACATTAAAAAGAAAAATCCAGAATCTCAGACTTAAAGCGGTTTATACCGAGCCGCAATTGCCGAAACGTTCTTTGAATGTACTTGTTCATGGGACAGGAATTGAAGTCTTGGAACTTGACCCGCTCGGCGGACTTTACGGTAGAGATAATTATTTTGACTTAATGCGTTTTAATCTAAAAAATATTCTTAAAGGATTTTCGGACTAATGTCTAAATTTATTGATATATCGTCCCTGTCGCTTTTGTACGGTTCCCATACCGTACTCGAAGATATTACTTTGGATATTGCAAGCGGAGAATTTATTTCTATTGTGGGACCGAACGGCGGCGGCAAATCATCACTTATCAAACTGATGCTCGGTTTACTATATCCAACAAGCGGAACGATATTGATTGACGGACAAGCTCCGCAACAACATAATAGCCTGTATTTCGGCTATGTTCCGCAGCTGAAAACAGCCGCTCGCTCTTTTCCGGCGACAGCCGTTGAACTTGTTGCTTCGGGAATTGAGGCAAATTGGCTGGCAAGACTAAGCGACAAACTTCTTGCCGATTCGATAGACGCTCTGAGAAAAGTTAGTGCCGAAAATTTAGCCGATATACAATTAAGCAAACTTTCCGGTGGCGAATTGCAAAGAATTTATCTGGCACGTAGTATTGCACGCAAACCAAAAGTTCTATTGCTGGACGAACCGGCTACCGGTATTGATACGGCGTCCGAATCCGATTTGAACAATATCCTTGATAAAATCAGGAAAGAAACAAAGACAACTGTGCTTATGGTTACGCACGATTGGGAAACCGCTTATCATCATTCGGACAGGGTGATGATTCTGAATAAAAATGTAATCTGTTTCAATACGCCCGAAAAGGCATTTACCGACGAAGTGCTGAGAATAGCATTCGGACACGAAGGACATAAGCATAAAATGATATTCGGAGCAAGGCACTGATGGATACATCTTTCATAGATATATTATCAATGACATTTTTTCAAAGGGCGTTAATCGCCGGTGTGCTGGTTGGATTTCTCGGCAGTTTCTACGGTGTATTTGTTGTGCAGAGGAAAATGAGTTTCCTCGGCAACGGGCTTGCGCACGCCGCTTTCGGCGGAGTGGCTCTCGGTTTGCTTTTGCAGGCAGAGCCATTGTGGATTGCCCTTCCGTTTACTATATTGGTTGCAATACTTATTACATTGCTTAAAGAAAAAACTACGCTTGAAATAGATACTTCCATAGGCATTTTCTTTGCACTCTCAATGGCGCTTGGAATTATTTTCCTATCATTGAAAAAAGATTATTCCGTTGATGCTTTTTCATATCTGTTCGGCTCAATACTGTTGGTAAACAAAACCGACATCACAGCGGAGGCGGTACTAAGTTTAATCACGGCGCTTTTGTCATTGCGATATTGGAAGCGGTGGGCTTATGCTTCGTTCGACCGCGAGCTGGCGCGAGCCGACAGGCACAAGACCCGCTTTGACGATTACTTGCTTTCGGTTATGATTGCCCTTACTATTGTTTTGTCAATCAAACTTGTCGGTATTGTGTTAATTGCCGCTTTTCTTGTTATTCCTGCGGCAACAGCACGCTTGAGTGCGGATAGATTTTTTACAATGACAATTAAAGCAATCATATTCGGAATATCAACATCGCTAATAGGATTGCTGATTTCCATTTTCCTAAATCTGCCCACCGGCGCTGTTATCATTTTATTCCAATCTGTACTTTTTGGCTTTGCTGTTATACTGTCATTTTTCAGAAAGCACTAAATAATAAAAAAAATTCAATAATTATCTTTGTTTTTTGCTCGAAAGTTAATAGATTGAAATTCAATACATTGTTACTTTTCACAATAAACAATCAAATATGTTTAAAAGAATTCTAATCGCAAATCGCGGCGAAATAGCAATAAGAATAATCCGAGCGGCACGCGAACTGGGGATTGAAACTGTCAGCGTTTATCATAATGTTGACCGCGAAGCTCCCTTTGTGCATTATGCAGATTATACTTACGAAATCTTTGCCGATACGCCCAAAGCCGCTTACTTGGATATTGAGCAAATAATTGAAACCGCTAAGAAGAGCGGCAGTGAAGCTATACATCCGGGTTACGGTTTTCTCTCGGAAAATTCTGCATTCAGCAAAGCCTGCCAAGATGTGGGAATTAAATTCATCGGTCCAAAGCCCTACGCAATTGATGTGATGGGCAATAAGACAAAAGCACGTGAACTTATGGCTAATGCCGGCGTGCCGATTGTACCGGGTACGAAGGAGCCTATTAAAGATGGTGCAACCGCTCTCGAAATTGCCAAGGAAATGGGTTTTCCCGTTCTGCTCAAGGCAGTAGCAGGCGGTGGCGGCAAAGGTATGCGGCGGGTAGAAAAGGAAGAAGACTTAATCCCCGATTTTGAAGGAGCGCAACGCGAGGCACTCAATGCTTTCGGGGACGATTCGGTTTATATTGAAAAATTTATTATCAATCCAAAGCATATTGAAATTCAATTAATCGGCGATGAACACGGAAACTATGTTCATCTCGGTGAGCGCGACTGCTCCATTCAGCGCCGTCATCAGAAAGTAATTGAGGAATCGCCCTCGACTGTTCTGGACGAGGAATTGCGGCATAAAATGGGACAGGTTGCTATCGAAGCCGCACGTGCCTGCGATTACGTTAATGCGGGAACCGTGGAATTCCTTTTTACTCAGGACAGACATTTTTATTTTCTTGAGATGAATACCCGTTTGCAGGTAGAACATCCCGTTACGGAAATGGTTACGGGTATAGATTTGGCAAAAGAGCAAATCAGCATAGCCGCCGGAAATAAACTTTCGTTTACGCAAGATGATGTGGAATGGCGGGGGCATGCGATTGAATGCAGAATTTATGCCGAAGACCCGTTTAACGGATTTCTGCCGGACACGGGAAAAATTACTTATTTGCGAGAGCCGGCAGGAAAAGGTGTCAGGATTGACAGCGGTATTGAGAATAATTCGGAAATTTCAATATACTTCGACCCTATGCTGTCGAAATTAATCGCTTGGGGCAAGAATCGTGAAGAAGCGTTAAACCGTATGGACAGAGCTTTGCAGGATTATAAAATAACCGGCTTGCGTACGATTATACCTTTTTTGATTGCCGTGATGCGCAACCCGATATTCCGTAATGAGTATTTTGATACGGGCTTTATTCAGAATGCCTTTGATTTCGAACTGCTTGAAAAAATGCGTAATGATTATTACGATTACATTGCTTCAATTGCCGCTTTTTCTTATATGAATAATAAAAACGGTGTTCATAATAATTCGGCAAATGTGAAAACAAACGGAAAACAATCCGCAAGCAGATGGAAACAGCAGTGTTTGCAAAACAGATAGTAGTTTAATTTAATTGAAACAAGAAAATGGAAAAAATTACAATTAACGTTGATGAAAAAGAATATTCGGCAATTGTGCCGAACGGAGACGGTGAAATTATCATTGACGACAAAGAACATAAAATAGAAAAATTGAAAAGAATTGGTGCAAGTGTATATTCTTTATCCGTAGATAATCATCTGCTGATTGTTGATGTTCAGGATAAAGAAAATGACATTATGCAGATATACACGGACGGTTTTATGTTCGATGCCGAAGTTACTAATGAGACGAAACGACTAATCAAGAAATATTTGAAAGAATCGGGCGCAGGGGACGGAACCGGCTATGCACAGATTAAGGCACCTATGCCCGGTATGGTTATCAAGGTAAATGTCAGTGTAGGAGACGAAGTCCAGAAAGGCGATAAAATTATAATCATCGAAGCAATGAAAATGGAAAATGCAGTATCGGCTCCTATCACCGGTGTTATAAAAACCGTCAATGCGAACGAAGGTAAAAGCGTTGAGAAAGAAGAATTATTAATTGAAATTGAAAGTAATAATAATAAACAGCAGGCAACAAATGGATAATAACAAAATTATTGATAATAAAATCAAGAGAATGCACGCGCTGAAAGCGAAAGCACTCGAAGGCGGCGGGCAGAAACGCATTGATTCCCAGCATGCAAAAGGCAAATTGACTGCTCGCGAAAGAATAGATTTGATGCTCGATAAGGGAAGTTTTAGGGAATTTGATATGCTTGTTCATCATCATTCTCACGATTTCGGACTCGAAAAACAAATTTTTCTTACAGACGGAGTTGTTACCGGTTACGGAAAAATAAGCGGGAGAAAGGTGCTTCTCTTTTCGCAGGATTTCACAGTGCTGGGCGGCAGTCTTTCGGCTGAGCATGGCAAGAAGATTTGCAAAATGATGGATATGGCAATGAAGGTCGGTTGTCCCGTTATCGGTCTCAATGATTCCGGCGGCGCCCGCGTTCAGGAGGGCGTTATTTCCCTCGGTGCCTATGCGGATATTTTCTTGCGCAATACACTTGCTTCAGGTGTCGTACCGCAGATTTCCCTTGTTATGGGACCATGTGCGGGCGGTGCTGTATATTCACCTGCGATTACGGATTTTATTATTATGGTTAAGAAATCATCATATATGTTTGTTACGGGACCTAAGGTTGTCAAGACCGTTACACACGAGGAGCTGACTTCGGAAGAACTCGGCGGTGCAAGCGTACATGCAAGCAAGAGCGGGGTGGCACACTTTACGGCGGAAAACGATGTCGAAGCTTTGGAAATACTTAAAAAATTGATGACATATATTCCTGCTAACAATATGGAAGAACCGCCGCTTGCTCCAACCGAAGACCCGTTCGACCGTGAAGACGAAAGCTTGCAGTATATTGTACCTGCTAATCCCAATCAGCCCTATGACATTAAAGAAGTCATAACAACAATTGCAGATGACGGAGTATTTTTAGAAGTGCATCAGGACTATGCACAGAATATCGTTGTCGGGTTTATACATCTCGGCGGAAGGAGTATCGGAGTGATAGCCAATCAACCGGCAGTAATGGCAGGTGTCTTGGATATTGACTCATCGAAAAAAGCGGCACGTTTTATTCGTTTCTGCGATGCTTTCAACATTCCTATTTTGACATTTGAAGACGTTCCCGGATTTATGCCCGGAGCCAATCAGGAGTGGGGCGGCATCATTACAAACGGTGCGAAATTGCTCTTTGCATATTCCGAAGCAACCGTACCGAAAGTTACAGTCATTACGCGTAAAGCGTATGGCGGCGCCTATGACGTTATGAACAGCAAGCATATTCGCGGTGATGTTAATATCGCTTGGCCCACAGCGGAACTTGCCGTAATGGGTGCGAAGGGTGCTGTCGAGATTATTTTCAAGAAAGAAATTGATGCGGCGGAAGACAAGGAGAAACGTCAAGCCGAATTAATCGCCGAGTTCGAGGATAAATTTGCCAATCCCTATATAGCCGCTTCCTACGGTTATATTGACGATGTGATTGAACCCAAGTTCACACGCAAGCGACTGATTGAAGCATTTGAAATGCTCGAAGACAAAGTGGACAAGAATCCGCCGAAAAAGCATACAAACATTCCTTTGTAATATTATATTAAATAAAAGAGCCGCCCGAAAAGGCGGCTCTTTTTTATTTACAACTGTTTCTACCTCGCCCTTTGGGAGCGGGCAGGGGTGAGGAGCGGCTGTTTGAAACTCACCACCCCGTCGCTACCTTCCTTATGGATTGGCTTCGCCGCTGCCTTTGGCGGTCTTCGCCTTTGGCTCAGAATGACGAACATTTTTTCTCTCCTTGCTAAGGAGAGATGTCGCGAAGCGACAGAGAGGTTGGCTATTTTACCTACATCTTCACAAACTTATACATCTTACCACCCACACGGATAAAATACACACCCGCCACTAAGCCCGACACATCAAGCCGAATATGTCCCCCTTCGGAGGGGGTGCCTGCGGAGC
>CAZOOR010000066.1:0-14251 GCA_964581505.1 uncultured Hyphomicrobiales bacterium | reverse complement strand
ATATAGACACATTAAGCCCGAAAACGTCACAGAAAAATTGAAAATATTTTTGTTTGGAATACACTACCAAAGAAAAGCGAAAGGCAATTATGTGGCTGTTTTTTCCTCTCCTTAATCTAAGGAGAGGTGGCAAAGCGTAGCTTTGACGGAGAGGTGAGTCGGCTGTTTGAAATTCACCACTCCTCCTTATAAAGCAAGAATGGGAAAGAAAGGCAAAAGGCATAGATGCTTTGCCTGCGGTTAATTCCGTTCTGCTTTATTAAAAAAATCAAAATTCTTCTTTGTTATTCGGGAATATTTATTTACATTTGCATTATAAAATATGCGTCATAAATTGTCATATATTACTTTGTAATTAAAATTGAGGGAAATTGTATGGTTGATACAAAATCGCAGCAGGCAAAAAGAATAGTTTTTATGCTGAAAAAATTGCAGAACGGGCATAGATTGTCCGCTGCTGATATGCACAATTTGCTTGCAGATAATTTCGGTGAAATATCTTTGCGTAGCGTTCAGCGCGATTTACGAGTGCTTCAGGAATCGGAGGAAACAATAGCAACCTACAATGAAGGTAAAACGGTTTTTTACTATATACCACGTATGACTCGCCCGGGCGCTCCCGTCAATATTGGCGGTACAGACCTATTATCTTTGCATATTCTAAAAGCACATTTGAAAACTTTCAAAGGTACGGTTATTGAGAATAATACAAAGGACTTGGAAACAAAACTCGAAGAGCTGGCTCCGGCTAATGTATATGCTTCGGATAGTATGTATTGGAATAAAAATATCGGTCAATATGATTATTCCGCTTATGATAAAATTCTCAGACGGATTATTCATTATATCACAGAGAACAAATGGGTGAAAATTGATTATTATTCATTGAAGAATTTAGATGAAGTTGAGGAACATATATGTATTTTCAAATCAATATTTACGTATTTCGGTTATCTCTATGTGGCGGCATTTGATGCTAAACATAAGGAATATGTCGTGTATGCTGTTCATAGAATTGATAGCATTGATGAGTATGACAAAACACCACAGGTCAGAGTGCCGAAATTTAATTATGAAAAATTTCTTAAGCGGCGTTTCGGCGTATATGCCGGCAAACCGAAACGAGTGGAGCTGTTGGTTTCTGCCGAATATGCCCATTATTTTGTGGGAAGGTTCTGGCACGATTCGCAGAAGATAAAAAAAAATCAGGACGGTTCTTTGACGATATTATTAAATGTACCGCTTGTTCCCGATTTTATTTCTTGGATTTTCAGCTGGGGGAAAATTATTCGGGTTGTATCGCCGCGAAGTTTGCAGAATGAAGTGCTCAATCAGGCAAAAGAATTATTAAAATTATATGGAGTAAAATAATGAGAAAATTAGGTCTGTATTTACTTTTTACGGGAATATTATTATTAAATGCTTGCTATGTCCCCGTTAATAAGTATTCCGGCAATAATGCCGATAAGGATAAAGAAGAAGTTTCAGTTGATATAAAAACATCACAAAGTGTAAAAATACCAAACGATAAATCGCTAACACCTATTCCGGGTATGCAACCATTTGCTTCGCCGGATACTGTGCTATATGTTTCCGAAATCGGACAGGAGTTCGAGGTAAAAAACGGACAGGAAGTAAATTTTATTTATGAAGATGGAATAGAACCGGAGGAAACATATTTTACTTATGAATCGACTTATGACGGCTATGTCTTGCAACTTCACGAAAGAACCGAACCCGTAGATGTCGAATTCAAGAGAATGTGCCAAATATTTATTGTGGCTAATCCTAATCTGACGGCTGTAAAAGTACCGAATACTTTACGATACGAGCAGATAATTTGGACACCACGAACGGACGGCACTTGGGAAGTGAGGATAGGTACAACAGAACGCGGGTGCAAAAGTAAGGCACTTAGAGAGCTGAGAAAATTAAGAAATAAAAATTACGAGCATTCTATACCAAGATAATATTGTTGAATAATTTCGGGTGGTGATATGTTTATTTTTAGAACTATTTTAGTCCCGACAGATTTTTCGGAGCAGTTTTCGCTTGCTCTGAATTATGCAAAGGAGCTTGTAAAAAGTCATAACGATACGGAATTACATATTATTCATGTAATTGAGCATTCGGTCTATCCTGCCGATTTGGGTATTACTCAGGCTAGCTTTATCGACCTCGAAACAGAGATGAATAAGAAGTCAAAGGAGCAACTTGATTTGATTAAAATGGAGCTTGAACGAGACGGTATTGCACCGGTAGTCAATATTAGTTCGGGGCGAGCATCGGATAAAATTATTGAATATGCCGCTCTTAATAAAATTGATTTGATTTGTATTGCTACTCATGGACGTAGCGGGCTGGAGCATTTCTTGTTCGGCAGTACTGCGGAAAAAGTAATACGCAAGGCACCCTGTCCGGTTCTGGCAGTAAGGACGTCCACAAATAAGTAGATTTTCACATTATTAAGAAATAAATATGATAAAGATTTCGCGGCTCACTACTATTAATAAATATATTTTGGAAGAGGAGAGCCTGCACCCCGAAGCAACGGGCGAATTTACAAGTTTGATGCACGACCTGACGCTTGCTATGAGAATGATAGCTTGGGAGGTTCGGCGTGCCGGACTTAACGACATTCTCGGTTTTACCAATAATACTAATATTCACGGCGAACAGGTCAGAAAGCTTGACGAGTATTCAAATGATTTAATCCGTAGGGCAATGGACCATGGCGGGCATCTTTGCGTTATGGCTTCCGAAGAATCGGACGGACTGATTAAAATTCCACGCCAATATAAAAAAGGTAAGTATGTGCTTGTTTACGACCCATTGGACGGTTCAGGTAATATTGATGTGAATATTACAATTGGTACAATCTTTTCTATATATAAACGATTGGACGAAAAATCAATGAAGCCGGGTGATTTGGAAGATGTGTTGCAACCCGGCTACAAGCAAGTGGCGGCAGGATATTTTCTGTTTGGCAGTTCCACCACACTCGTTTATACAAGTGGGCATGGTGTTCACGTATTTACCTACGACCCGACAATCGGTGAGTTTATAATGACATTTGAAAACCTACGGATACCGCGGCGCGGAAAATATTTCAGTACGAATATGGGTAATTATTATAAATGGAAAGAACCTGTGCGCCAATATATTCAATATTTGCAACAGTCCGACAATGGTGGGAAAGATGCTTATGAGCTCAGATATATTGCCACATCGGTTGCAGATATACACAGAACAATACATTACGGCGGTATTTATTTATATCCCGAGAATACGAAAAATCCGGAAGGGAAAATTAGGCTGGTCTATGAAGCCAATCCTTTGGCATTTATTATTGAGCAATGCGGGGGCAAAGCAAGTACCGGAGTTCAGCGTATTTTGGATATAAAACCAAAGCAAATTCATCAACGTATTCCGTTTATTGTTGGTAGCTATGATGATGTTTCCGACTATATCGAATTTATTAATGGGAAGCACCCCGAGCAGAAAAAGGAAAAATAAATAAGGAATTAATTAAGAACTTTATTATCTTGTATCGTAACATTTTGGATTTTTTGAATTAATGGAAATAAAAGAAATAGCAAAACCCGTCAAGGAACATTTAGACGAATTTGATAAATATTTTAAGAAAATGATGAAGTCTAAGGTTTCCTTGTTGGATTTAATTGTAGGATATATTACCAAAAAGCGGGGAAAGCGTGTAAGACCAACACTTGTATTCCTGAGTGCACAAATATCGGGTGAAATATCCGAGCGTACTTATGTGGCGGCGGCTATGTCCGAACTGCTCCATACGGCTACTTTGGTGCATGATGATGTAGTCGATGAATCGTCCGAAAGAAGAGGTATTAAGTCAATCAATAGTGCATGGACAAATAAAATTGCTGTTTTGTTCGGCGATTATTTACTGTCGCGTGGGCTACTTGCGGCAATTGATAATGATGAATTTGATTTTCTCAAAGCATTATCGTTATCAATCAAAAGAATGAGCGAAGGCGAATTATTGCAAATTCAGAAGAGCAAGGAAATGACATTTGACGAAGATGTATATTTCAAAATTATCGGTGATAAAACAGCGTCTCTTATTGCCAATTGCTGCCAAATAGGGGCAATGAGCGCCACCGATGACAAAAATATTCATCAGGCTTTATATGAATACGGTGAGTTAATCGGACTTGCATTCCAAATACGCGATGATATTTTCGACTATGTGAGCAAGAGTAGGCAAATCGGCAAACCGGTTGGTAATGATTTGAAAGAAAAGAAAATTACTCTTCCGCTGATTTACGCACTCAATAATTCTGAAAAATCCGAAGCGAAATCAATATTGAAGATGGTGAAAAACGGCAATCTAAAAAAGAAAAATATTAAGACAGTTGTGGAATTTGTTAGTGAACATGGCGGCATAGACTATGCAAAACAGAAAGCGGAAGCATTCGCAAACGAAGCTGTATCAAAGCTTGCCACATTCGAGGAAAGTGAAGTAAAAAATTCTTTAATAAAGTTTGCTAAATTCGTCATTAGTAGAGAGCTTTAATTATTTATAACAGGTGAGTATTATGAATCAAAGTTTTGTAAATCCTGTTCAGGATAAAACAGTAGTACAGGCACAGCAACAATATCTATCCAAAGTTTATGGTTGGATGGTTGGCGGTCTTCTGCTTACAGCCGGTACGGCTTGGTGGGTAGCTTCCACACCTGCCGTATTTGAAGCAATTATCGGAATGATGTTGTTTCTGGTTCTTGCGGAATTCGGATTGGTGATTTTCCTATCTGCACGTATCGGCAAGATGTCCAAGAATGCCGCAATACTCTCGTTTTTGGCTTTTTCGTTCATTAACGGGCTTACGCTTTCGGTTATTTTGCAAATATATACGGAAGAATCAATATATTCGACATTTATAATAACTGCCGTAATGTTCGGGGCATTAAGCCTCTATGGCTTTACAACAAAGAAAAGTCTGAGCGGTGTTGGCAGTTTTATGTTTATGGGATTAATAGGAATAATTGTTGCTTCGATTGTGAATATGTTTATAGCAAGTTCGGCATTGAACTTTGCCATATCAATCATCGGCGTTGTTGTCTTTGCAGGCTTAACCGCTTGGGATACGCAGAAGCTGAAAGAAATGTACTTGATACAAGAACAAGGAAATGATATGGCGACAAAAGGTGCTATCATTGGAGCATTGACTTTGTATCTGGATTTCATTAATCTGTTTTTATTCCTATTGCGTTTATTCGGAAACAGAAGATAGTTTATGGAAATAATTCACAGTTCCGTTAAGTTTGCCGTAGAGGCGGAGGAATTACTATTGAACGGTAATGCTTCCGCCGCTTTGGATTTATGTAAATCCGGAATTTCTGTTTTCCCAGATTATCCTATGGGTTGGCGAATTCTTGCGGAAACATATTTTGAGCTTAATGATTTGGATAATGCTTTGCAGTCGGTCGAACAAGGGCTTTTGAAGTTTCCAAAATATTTACCGTTATCCGAATTTGAGAGAATTATTGAGGAGACTGCAATTATTCGGGAAGTAACGGAAGATTTCAAAGAGCAGGAAATTGTTCCTAAGTTGGCTGATGAACTTCATCAATCAAAAGATGAAACGATAATTGACGAAAGCGACATTCCCGAACCTCTCCTATCAAGCGGAGCCGAAGAAATACAGCAAGTAGAGCATAATAAACCGGAGCAGACCAATTTCTTAAGACTTGTAAACAATATGGAAAGTCAGGATATTAGCGAAAATCAATTGAGGGCGGACAATCCTGCATTAATCCCCGGATTGAGTTTTACTCCTTTGCGTGCAACCCGAAGGACGCATTCAAATGATTTCCAAAATCAACCGCCTCGATTCCCCGATATGTATAATCCCGTTGAAGAAATTGCCGATGATACGGACGACTTGCCGACTGATGAAACTATATATGCAACAGACACAATGGCAGGTATTCTGGAAAGTCAGGGCGCTTATGCCGAAGCAATAAAAATATATACGGATTTATCCGAAACTAATCCCGATAGAGCGGATTATTATAATAAAAAAATCGAAGAACTTAATAAGAAACTAAACGATTAATTACGCTTCTTTCGCATCATTTTTTATTTTCAGATAATTGAAGATTATTAAGTTTGTAGGATAATAATTGTTGTAGTATAGTAAATACCTGTATCCCTGAAGAATGCAGTTATTATTAAACTAATGAAAAGCCGATGTTGTAGAAGTCGCAATCTTCGCGCATACAGGAATTGTTGCGGTTAGAGAACGTACATCTTGCTTCGGATTTCGGCAATTCGATTGCAAATTTTGTAGCAAGGAAATCAATTGCCGCCAGCAGTGAAATATATGTATCACGTTTGCAGCAACGCGGTCCTTTTGTCTCGGCAATTATTTTAAGCGATTCTGCTATTATTTGATTTGTAAGCGACCACTCGTCCTCATCCTTTGGATTTAGTCCTGTGTATATTTCCAGAAAAACACCGGTACCGATTGCCGCACCACACATATTCAAATCATAAGAGCAAACGGGGGAGCGTTCCATAGCGATAGCTTCTGCCAAATCAATTTTCTCAGAAAGATTTCCGACTGTATTATATTTGTTGTTGATACAAGTAAGCAGGACGGAAGGAACAATCATGTGGTGTTCCGGTCCATGCATTTTGATTGCAGGGGAACGCATTATTTCTACTGCAAGCGAAACAGGGTCTGTCTTATTCGAGTTCAGACAAATTGATTTAACAATTTCGTTAGCCGATAGATGCTGGCAATCGTCGCAAACGTAGTGCATTTGGTTGCAGTGTGAAGTTGCTTCGACAATTTTTCCGCAATAAACACATTGCATTTTTCGCGGCTTAGTAAAAGTAATTAAATCATCTCCGCAAACAAGACAACCTTCGTAATCAGTTTTTTGTTTCAACTCAAGCATATAATTTTATTATCTTTCTTATAAAACAAGTATAGTAATCTTTCGATTAATATATTAAACTATTAAATGAGATAATTATTTGAAATTATTGAGAGACAAATAGAATGTCGTTCATATATTATATATTTACTTATCAGCGGCTTCCCCAGCTTAATCAAATCTCTATTTGAAAATTCAAATCAATTGATAATCTCCAAAGCATATTGCTTTTAATGAAAATAATAATTATCAATTAAAAAGCAACATTTTCGTATTTTAGCAGGTACAAATTATTAGTAAATAGAAATGCAGAAATTTTTTCAAATAGTAGGTAGGCGGATAATAAATTTTGTCGGTGAATTCGGCGAGATTGTTTTGCTTCTAATAAATATAATAAAATATTTGCCGCGTGTAATTAAGGATAGATGGTTAATTATTGAGCAGATGGGTATAGTCGGCTCGGATTCTCTACCGCTTGTAATCCTTATCGGCTCATTTACCGGAGCAATAGCGGCATTGGAGGCAACAAGTATATTTGCAAAGTTCAATTTACTAAATATGGCAAAGGGTTATATCGGAGCATCAATAGCCACTGCTGTATTTACCGAGCTGACCCCTGTACTAACTGCATTGATAATTGCCGGACGTGTGGGTGGCGCAATGGCGGCACAAATAGGAACAATGAAAGTATCCGAACAGATTGATGCTCTCGATATGATGGCGATTGATAAAATTCGTTTCCTCGCAATGCCGAGAGTAATTGCTACTTTGGTTATGATGCCTGTACTTGCAGTATTTTCTGCGGCAGTTGCACTTGCCGGTGCATTTATTATTACCGAGACAAAATTCGCATTATCTTTCTATGAATTTTTTGATTCCATAGTTCGCTATTTTAGTATGGCGGAGGTCAATATGTGCCTTTTAAAGACTTTTGTATTTGGTGGTGTTGCCGCACTAATCAGTTGTCATGTGGGCTTCAGAACTGAGAACGGAGCCGAGGGAGTTGGCAAAAGTACTGTGCGGGCGTTCACAATATCAGCGGCAACCATTCTAATTATAGACGCATTTATGGGCGGACTCTTCTAAAAAATAACAACAATTAGATTACATTAAATAGTTATCATTTGCTATTATTCTCTGTGTATTTTAATTTCACTTGTCAATTAAGTTCTTTATTATAAAGTGAAATAAAAAAATGCAACAGTTTAGATACTGATGCAGAAACCGACAGAGAAATTAATATTCACAATTTTGGAATAATACAAATGGAACAACATCAACACACAGAAGTTAAGTTTAATGCTGACATTCTTGTCGTTGGTGCAGGCATTGCAGGGATTTCAACAGCTCTCGAAGCCGCCGAAACCGGATATTCGGTTATTTTAGTCGAAAAGAATCCGAACGTTGGCGGGCGTGTTGTGCAGCTGAATGAATATTTCCCCAAGCTTTGTCCGCCCACCTGCGGAATGGAAATTAACATCAGACGCTTGAAAGACAATTCAAAAATCAATCTAATCACACTTGCTACCGTTGACGAAATCAGTGGCACTAAGGGTAACTATACGGTAAAAATTAAGGAGAAACCAAGATTTGTCAATAACAAATGTACGGTATGCAACGATTGTGTAGAAGTCTGTCCTATCGAGCGTCCTGACGATTTTAATTATGGACTGAACAAGACAAAGGCTATTTATATGGCATATAATAACGCTTATCCGCAAAGATATGTAATTGACGGGAGCTTATGCCCGGGGGACGAATGCGGTAAATGCGTCAGTGCTTGCAAATACGATGCAATTGATTTAGCTATGAAGCAGAGTAATTATTATATTAATGTAAAATCAATTGTTTGGGCAACGGGCTGGGACCCATACGATGCAAACAAACTGGACAAACTCGGTTTTGGCAAAGAGCCTAATGTGATTACAAATGTAATGCTCGAAAGACTTGCCGCTCCGAATGGTCCCACAGCCGGTAAAATTGAAATCGCCGGTGTTGATGAAATTAAGAAAGTGGCTTTTGTTCAATGTGCCGGTTCGCGTGATGAGAATCATTTGGAATACTGCTCATCTATTTGCTGTATGGCGTCGCTCAAACAAGCGCACTATATACGGGAACGCTATGAAGACGCGGAAATCCACGTGTTCTATATTGATATACGTTCTCCGGGCTTTTTTGAGGAATTTTATCAAAATGTACAGCGAGATGAAAAAATATTCTTCCATCGCGGAAAGGTTGCAAAGGTGTTCAAAAATCCTGCTACGGGAAAATTAATTGTCGAAGCAGAAGATACCCTAGCCGGAAGCCTGCAACAAATGGATATTGATTTGGTTGTTCTGGCTACTGGTATGCAATCCACTGCTTCAAAGAACGGAACACCCGTTAAGAAATATCTGGACGATAACGGATTCATTAACGAAGATGCAGAAATAGTAGGATGCGGTGTTTGTTCCGCTCCGAAAGATGTAGCAACTACCGTCCAAGAATCCACCGGTGCGGCAATGAAAGCTGTGTTAAATCTAATGGAGGGAAAATAAGATGGCTGAACAAGTGAAAATCGGACTATATATTTGCTCGGGCTGCGAAATTGGCTCTTGTGTAGATTGCAATACTATTGCGGAATCTGTCGGTAAGGACGATAATGTTGTCGTTACAAAAGTAGATAAATGGCTCTGCGGTGAAAATGCAGTGCAGGGAATTAAAGATGATATTAAGAACGAAGGAATTGAGCGAGTGGTTATTGCAGGCTGTTCTCCCCGTTATCTGACCGATGTGTTCAAGTTCGGAGACGAAGTTCTGACAGAGCGGGTGAATCTGCGTGAACATGTAGCTTGGACGCATAAGCCGAATGAGGAAGAAACGCAAGCACTCGCCGAGGATTATTGCCGAATGGGTGTAACGAAGATGGCAACAAGTCATTTGCCAATACCTATGATTTTGGATATTAACGATACTGTATTAGTAGTAGGCGGTGGTATTTCGGGTATGAATTCCGCATTGGCGGCGGCAAAGAGCGGGTATAATGTTGTGCTGACGGAAAAAGAAGCGGTATTAGGCGGCTTTCTTCGTAAAGTGCATAAACTTACTCCTCGCAAAGGTCCATATTATGAAATGGAACTTAATACTAATAGCGAACTTGTTGCAGAAGTAGAATCACATAAAAGAATAAAAGTATTAAAAAAATGCGAAATAAAGAAAACGTCCGGACAGCCCGGTATGTTCAATGTCAGTGCTGTGTCGAACGGTGAGGAATTAGAGTTTCAGGTTGGTACGATAATCCAAGCAACCGGCTGGCGTCCATACAATCCGAAGAAATTAGATTATCTGGGCTATGGTAAATATCCCGATGTTATTACTAATGTCGAAATGGAAGAACTTGCAAATAATGGCGGGATTAAACGTAAGTCGGACGATAAGCCGATTAACGATATTGTGTTTATCCAATGCGCCGGTTCGCGTGATGAGAATCATCTTCCGTACTGCTCTTCCGTATGCTGTATGACTTCGCTGAAACAAGCTATGTATGTACGCGAGCAGTATCCCGACTCGAGAATATATATTATCTATAAAGATATGCGGACACCGGCACAGTATGAACGTTTTTACAAACGAGTTCAGAATGAGGATAATATTTTCCTTACAAAGGGCGAGTTCATTGATGTTGGCGATAACGAAGACGGTTCCCTGTTTGTTGATGTAGATAACACGCTTGTCGGCGAAAATATTCGATTGAAAGCAGATATGGTTGTACTTGCCGCCGGTATGGTACCGACAACATTGGTCGAAGAAGAAACAAGCGAAACAGATGAAAGCGATGATGCCACTGCTGACGGAAAGAAAGCCGCTGCCGGTGCCGAGCAGGGTGCAAAGATATTGAATTTGACATACAGACAAGGAACGGATTTACCAACACTGCACTATGGTTTCCCCGATTCACATTATATTTGCTTTCCGTATGAAACTCGCAGAACCGGTATATATGCAAGCGGTAGCGTAAGAGCGCCGATGGATGCTGTACAAGCAAAAAATGACGGGTTAGGCGCCGCTATGAAGGCAATCCAAGTTTTGGAAAATGCAAGGAAAGGAACAGCGGTACATCCGCGAGCAGGCGATACTACTTATCCCGAATTTTTCTTGCAGAGATGTACGCAGTGCAAACGCTGTACTGAGGAATGTCCTTTCGGTACTTTGGACGAAGACGAAAAAGGAACACCTTTACCAAACCCGAACAGATGTCGCCGCTGTGGTATTTGTATGGGTGCTTGTCCCGAAAGGATTATCAGTTTTAAAAATTATTCGGTACAGATTACATCGGCAGTTATTAAATCAATCGGAATGCCCGAAGCGGAGGAAGAGAAATACAGAATGCTTGCCTTTATGTGCGAGAATGATGCTTATCCATCGCTTGATATTGTCGGAGCTAAGAAAATACAGTATCCGCCAAATTTCCGCGTTATTCCCGTTCGCTGTCTCGGCTCGGTCAGTACCAGCTGGATAGCAGATGCACTATCGGCAGGCTTTGACGGTGTAATGCTAATCGGTTGCAAGCACGGTGATGATTATCAATGTCATTTTATTCGCGGTAGTGAACTTGCTAATATACGTATGGAAAATGTTCAGGAAAAATTAAAGCAACTCGTTCTGGAACCCGAACGCGTAGAGATTCACGAGCTTTCAATTGACGAGTATGATAAAATTCCCGAACTCTTCAATAAGTTCAATGAAACAATTGAATCTGTCGGACCTAATCCTTACAAGGATATGTAATAATTGAAAAATAATAAAGGAGATAAACAAATGGCACAAAAAGCTAAATTGGAAGGCAAATTAAGCGAATGTAAATCTGCAATAGATTTTGCTATGCTTGCAATCGAAGCTTCGCAAGAACCGGCAGATATGGATTTCGCAAATGAATTGCTGGAGAAAGCCGAAGGAATGTGCGGACTTCCGCTCGACTATATCAAGACAGCCGAAGCGTATTATCAAGTAACAAACGACAAAGAGAAAGCCGAAGAACTATACGAGGAAGCGGAAGATGCCTGCTTCGAACCGCTCGAATCGGCTGAACTGGGACATAGTATTGCTATTACTTTGGGCGATAAGGATAAAGCAAGGGAATTACTGGAAGCCGCCGCCGCCGAAGCAAAGAAAGTTCCCGAACTGATGACAATTTCTGGTTTCATTAGTTCCGACCTCGGCGATGAAGAATTGGCAAAAGGTTTAATTGTAAAGGTCGAAGCCGAGTTGAAAACTTATGATGATTTCCTCAATACGACTAAAACACTGCTGGAACAAGGTGATGCCGAAACTGCGAAATCAATTTTCAGAAACGCATTAAACAAACTGAGTGATATTGGTGAAACTGTTGAATATGCAAAAACGGTTAAGAAGATGTTCGACGATGATGATTGGGCAAAGGACGCACTTGAATCTGTGGTTGATGACGCACAGTTTACTAACGAGTTTGTTACGCTTGCCGAAGCATATCACCAAATGGGTGATGAGGATAAATGCGACGAACTTATTGAGCAGGGTTCGGACTTTGCAATGACCGGCGAAGAGCATATTGCCCTTGCAAAGGCATTTATGAATATTAAAAAGGATAAAGCAAAAGCGCGCGAATCTTTTGAAAAGGGTATGAAAGACATATCCGACAAACAGCAATTGATTGATTTTGCAAAAGAAATTGCAAACGAGATGGACGACAAAGAACTTGCTATGAAGTTCTTTGTACAGGCGGAATCCAAAGCTAATACTTTGAAAGATTTTCTTCATCTTGCCGCCGAAGTAAAAGGAGCTGTGAACGACATTGAATATATTGACGGACTGTATGCCAAAGCGGAAGAAAAATCGGAAAGTTTCGATGATTTCAAAACGCTTGCCGCCGATATCCTTGCTAATCTGGAACAACCCGAAAAGGCGCTTGGCGTCTATGAGAAAACCTTGCTCGCCGTACAGAAAATACCTCAATATTTTGATTTGCTCGAAGAGTGCGAATCCAAACTCTCGAACAAAGATTTTGCACGAAGGATACTCGACAGTGCTTATGCAAAAGCCGAGACTTCGCCGGAAATGATTAAGATTGCAGGGGCGGTTCTTACTTCGCTTGATGATAAGGAATATTCTAAGCAAATACTTGTGCGTGCCGAAGAAATCGTTACTACTCTCGACGAATTGAAATCCGTTGATGTTGTTGTAAAGCAACACTATGGCAATGACGATGAATGGCTGAAACGGCTAGCGGAGAAGCTAGAAAAGCGAGAGAAGAATCAAGCGGTTTATGATGAATTCCAAAATCGGGAAAAAGGCATAAAGACATTTAAAGAATTGCTAACGCTCAATCGTGATATGATGGCAAGCCTTGATGACTTTTATTATTCTAAGAAGCTACTCACTATGGCGGAAACTATGCTTAATGACGAGTTCTTTAATTTCGATAAATATAAAAATCTGATTGAGGCAATTCACACATATCTTAATGACGAAGAATGGATTAAGAGTATAATCGAAACTGCTTATGCGGAGCGTGTGCAGTTTGCTTTCGAGTTGGACGCAGTCAGCCGTGCCGCTCTCAATTATTTATCGGACAAGAAACAGGCGGAATTGCTTGTTACTAAATTTACGGAAGACTTTGAAAAACGGCTGGACGAAAGTGCGGCAAACGATGCCTACGATTATATCAAGCTGTCTTACATTGTTTTCGATTTGCTCAAAGACAAAGAATATGCAACAAGTATTTTGCAAAAAGCGGATAAGGACGCTGACAATGCTAATATGCGTGCTGTTATTGCTATGGCTTATAATCAGTTCGGTGTGCAGGAGAGAGCAGATGAATATTTAGCTCAATCGTTCGGACTGTGCCAATCAGCCGCCGAGCTTCTGGCAACGGCGAAATTGTTGATTGGCGGCGGTATTGAGACTGCAAAAGTTAAGCAATATTATTTGAAGTATAAGGCAAATGCGGCTGATGGCAGGGATATTATTCCTTGGATTGCCGGTCTGAAGGAACTATTTGATGATTTTGCCGGTGCAGAAAAAGAGTATGCCGCCGCCGCACAAAAGCTAAATACCGGGGATAGGGAATTGCTGGAATTTAACAAAAGAGTCAATCTCGGGCAGGAAGTTTTTTAGTAGCGTATTGGCAATAATAATAAATAGGGGGATAGACATTGTTTGTCTGTCCCCTCTTTTTTTTCCAAAATGCAAATATATTTAATGGTGCGATATACTTAGTTCTTTTCTATTTAATAGGAACTATCTGTACCTGCAAATACAATATTATTATAGCAGTGGATAATACTTTAATTTACTTTATACCTGTCAATTATAT
>CAZOOR010000065.1:0-14367 GCA_964581505.1 uncultured Hyphomicrobiales bacterium | reverse complement strand
CTATATTATATAGACACATTAAGCCCGAAAACGTCACAGAAAAATTGAAAATATTATTGTTTGGAATACACTACCAAAGAAATGCAAAAGGCATTATGTGGCTGTTTTTTCCTCTCCTTAATCTAAGGAGAGGTGGCAAAGCGAAGCTTTGACGGAGAGGTGAGTCGGCTGTTTCATATTCTTTAACCCACCCCCAAACCGCATCCTTCAGGGTGCGGTTTTGTTTTCGGCTGTTTGCTCCTTCGCCCTTTGGGAGCGGGCAGGGGTGAGGAGCGGCTGTTCCATTCAAAATAATTTTAAAACCGTTTTCTTGTCGGCACATCTCAATTCCATTATATTGCAAACGAGTGTTCGCTCACTCCATGTTCTTTGAAAAGTAATAGGTATATGTATAAGAATTGTAGAAAGTGTAGAAAAGTGTAGAAAAGTGTAGAAAAATGTAGAAAAACGTAGAAAACGAGCAAACTGCAAAAATCTCATAACACAATGCAACTATAACTATTTATACAATATTTTGTAATTACTGCATTTTCTGCGGCATCGTAGTAAAAAAATCACTAAAATATAGAAAAGTGTAGAAATTTTACTACAAAAACCGCACCCTGAAGGATGCGGTGGCGAATGTGTTTGACGTGCAGGGTAATGTGGTTTTGTCCTCCCCCGCCTCCCCCGCCTGCTCCGCAGACACCCCCTCCGAAGGGGGACATATTCGGTTTGATGTATCGAGTTTGGCGGCGGGTGTGTATTATATATCTTTTGTCTTTTTTTCTTTTGCAGGAATGACAGTAATGTGAGAAAACAAGGCAAAATACAAAAACCGCACCCTGAAGGATGCGGTTTATGTAGAATTATACTTCACTGAGAGCCGGAAAAACAGGCAGTCAAATATTTATACCAAATTTAAAATTGGAATTACGGTTTCTTGAACAGCACCAGAAATTTCAACTTTGCCTTCGTCCGTAACAAATACATCAAGTTCCGTTCTGAAACCTATGTTGTCATCAGGCATATAAATACCCGGCTCGACCGAGAAACAAGTACCCTTAATAATGACTCGCTCGTCCTTAGTTTCCAGATTGTCAATATGCACACCATTACCATGAACTTCTTCGCCGATATTATGTCCCGTTCTGTGGGTAAAGTATTCGCCATAGCCGGCATCAATAATTACTTTCCGACAAACATCATCAACTTCCCAGCCATGCACAGCTTGTTCATTTGCAAATCTCTCTCTAACTAAATTGACAGCGGCATCGCGAGCCTGTCTGCCGATTTGGAAAATAGATTCGATTTTTTCGGGAACTTCCGTACCGATATATCCCATCCAAGTAATATCATAATAAATCGAACCCGGACGATTTATTTTTGCCCATAAATCAATTAGGATTAAATCACCCTCTTTCATAGTAACGGTATTCTCGGGGGTAGGCTCGAAATGCGGGTCGCCGGCATGAGCATTTGCCGCCACAATAGGACCGTCTTCAAATTCCAATCCGCCGGCTTTCATCATCTCTACCATATATTCGTAAATTTGAAACTCGGTCGGATTGTTGCCTGCTTTTATTCTTCTTGCAATTTCCTTAAACGCCGCATTCTTCACATTTTGTAAAACAACACCGGCTTCGACATGAGATGCAAAATCTTCCATTGATAAATGCGATTCAAATTGACTGACCAAATCTGCACTTGATACAATTTCAACTCCAAAACTACGCACCAAATCAATTGTTCCACCATCAACAATTGAAACGTATGGTATTGCATTGAGCGGTGAATACTGCATAGCCACACGTTTTGCACCGCTCAAAATTTCTTTAAGCATTTCATGCTGTTGTTCCCAAGGTAAATAAATGAATTTTTCGCCGGGGAGATTGTCGCAGCGCCATGGCTCAATTTTATGAACTAATTTTTTCGGCTCACCCTCCGCCGGAATAAAATAGAACCATCTGCGGCTGGCAAATCTTTTTGTATCCATACCGAGAACTCTTGCCCCTATTTGGTCGCGATTATGAAAATCGTAAAACAGCCAACCGTCATAGCCGGCATCTTTCAATGCTTTTTGTATTGCTTGTAAATCCATCTGCAAGTCCTTATAATTATTAAAAAAAACTACTCTTCTATTTCTAAAATATTGATATTCCCGAATTGCTCCATTTGGGGTTTAATAGTATCCAAATCGCCCGCAAGCGAAATAACAAAATTATCATCTGAAAAATATTTAGATACGGTTCTATGTAAATCTTTCAATGTAACATCAGAAATCTTTCGGTAATAATTGTCGTAAAAATCATAATCAAGATTAAAACTGTCCAAAGTCCTCAACATTGCAGTAATTTGCATTGGTGTTTCGATACTCCTGAGGAACGAACCGGTGAAATAACTAACGGCACGCCGCATTTCTTCTTCTGTAATTGTTTTTTCCATAAGTGCTTTGTATTCATCTTTAATAATCTGTACAGATTCACCGGCTTGTGTAATATTGACACTTGTTGCAATCACGTTCAATCCCGCTCTTTTCCTGCTGTCCATCATAGAGTGTACTCCATAGGTATAACCCTTTACCTCACGTAGAATATGATTTAATCTCGACATAAAGAAACCGCCTAATATTGTGTTCACAAGCTGGATATAGGGAAAGTCGGGATTCTCCCTGCCAACAATCTTGCGAGCCATACGTATTGCCGCCTGATTTGATGAAGGCTTGTCAATAATTGCTATACCGGCATCTTGCATATTTGTCTGTTCTTCATTGGCGGTTTCGGATTCTAAATCCAATTCGGAAAACAGTTCATTAATGAATTTCAAAGTTTGAACTTTATCAAAATTTCCTGTTAGGAAAATACTGATAGGACTTTTGCTGAAATTATTTCTGTAGTTGTCAAACACCATATTTCGATTTATTTTTTTCATTGATTTGATTGTGCCGGAAATAAGTTTACCGTATCCATCACCGGCAAACATTGTTCTTTCCATTGCATATTTTGCAAGAAAGGCAATGTCGGAATTCTGTTGCATTATAGCGGAAATATGCTTTTTCCTAATTTTTTCAAATTCCTTTTCGGGCATCTGGGAGTCAAAATAGCATTCCGCAGTAAGAGCAATAATATCATCAAAAAATTCATTTAGGGAAATACCACTGATTAGCATATCGTCATAGTCCGATGTAGTTTTGATTACAGCACCGGAATTTTCCGTAAGCGATGCAATCTCTGCGGCATTATGCTTGTCAGTTCCACGAGTCAGCATTTGTGCGGTCATATATGTAAGCCCTTCGCTCTCGTCAAAGAAAGAACCTCGCTTAATAGATATTCGGAAGCCTGCAAGGGCTTGTTTGGTGTTTTCAACTAAATATACTTTAATCCCATTATCCAAATTGATGACTTCAAAATCCGGAAAACGGAAAGTCGGGAAATTATTATTAAACGGTATTTTTGATTGCGATATCATAATTATATATTTTTTTCGGAAAAATAAGATTTAGAAATTACTAAAAATTCACTTAGTATCATAGCAGTTGCCCCCCAAAGTGGAGTAGTTTTATGAATATTCCAAAACGGAACATCTACTATCGAACCGTTAATATTCCATTGTCCGCTTTGCTTACTGCTTTCGTGCAGGAAAAAAGACAACGGACTGAAAAATGCTTCCTCTACTTCATCGGGATTAATCCTAATATCGATTTTATTCCGAGATATATAAGCAACAACCGGATGAATAATTGAATTTGACGGCGGTACAAATAGTGTACTCAATTCGCCAATAATATTTATTTTCTCAGATTCGATACCGGTTTCCTCATAAGTCTCACGTAGGGCGGCATCAATATTTGTTTCTGCCTGTTCAATTTTTCCACCAGGGAAACTAATTTGTCCACTATGATTAATTAGGGATTTTGCCCTGAGAGTAAACAAGAGTTCAATATGATTAAAATCACCGGTCAGAAGAAGCAAGACCGCACTATCGGAGGTTTTACTACCAGCTTTGAATTTTCTAAATAGTTCACCCTTCAGTCTCGGCGCCATTAATTCATGTGCCGACTGCCCTGGTTTTTGCTCTTGCAATTTTTCGGAAAGAAAATCAACAAAATCAGCAAAAGACTTATTTTTAATATCTGTTTTATTATTCATTCCGCAGATAGAGACGCTTATCTTATGTGAAAAAGTGAAAAAAAATGAAAAATTTATTTTGAAAATAATATATTTATGCCTATTATGCTGTTTGGAATACAATCAAAGATTACTGCAATGTATGTAATATGTACGAAAACAAATACATTTGCACCTAATAAATAAATAAATTTATACAATTGAACGGCGTATTTATATGAGTCTTTTATCAGTATTAAGACGTTTTAGACTTGGCGATGAAAAGGAGTCGCCGGAGTATGTAACCGAGCAAGTAACGAGTGGTATAGAGTTCAAAGGCACTAATTTAATAATTCTGATTTTCGCAATATTTATTGCATCAATCGGATTGAATATAAATTCAACTGCTGTAATTATCGGTGCTATGTTAATATCACCATTAATGGGACCAATAATCGGTATGGGCTATGCACTTGCAACTTATGATTTCCATTTGTTGAGGCGTTCGGTCAAGAATTACTCATTTGCAGTTGCCACTAGCCTTGTTGCTTCCACAATATATTTTGCTATTTCGCCTCTGAACGAAGCGCATTCGGAGTTATTGGCACGTACAACGCCCACGATATACGATGTATTAATAGCACTTTTCGGTGGTTTTGCCGGCATCGTTGCTACTTCCAGTAAACGCAAAGGAAATGTTATTCCGGGCGCCGCAATAGCCACTGCCCTAATGCCGCCACTGTGTACTGCCGGATATGGTATTGCTACCGGTAATTGGAACTATCTTTTCGGTTCAATATTTTTATTTACGATTAATACGGTATTTATAGCACTATCGACTATGCTCTTTTCGAGATTTTCAAAATTTCCGTTGCACAGACATACGACCGAAGAAAAAATCAAGAAAGCAAACAGATGGGTAACAATTATCGTATTCCTGACAGTAGCACCAAGTATTTATTTGGGTTATCGTCTCGTTATGCAAGACCAATTTCGCAGAGCCGCAAATGATTTTATTAAATCGGAAGCACAACTTGACAATAGCTACCTTTTAGACCAACGTATTAACTCTGCCGAAAAGGAAATTACTCTTGTTTTCGGTGGAAAACGCCTGACCGAATTTCAAAGAGAACGACTAAAAGAGCAATTGGCATATTTCCATATTGAAGATTGCAAATTGAATATTAAGCAGGGATTTAGTCTTAGGGAAGAAGGAAGCGATTTAACAAGATTAGAAAAATATCACTCCGATATGAAAACTCTCGAAAAGATAAATCAGGATTTAGTATTCCGTTATGATAGCTTGAAAAAATCCCAAAAATATAAAAATGATTTAAACAATAGGATTTTTATGGAAATGAAAGTGTTTGAACCAAATCTCGAATACTTATTTATTACCGAACGTACATATATTCAGGATTCAATTAGGAAAAAAATTCATTTTGTGTTTTTGAGTAATTGGCAATCGAAGTTGAGGAAATCACAAATTAGGCATTGGTTGAAACGCAGACTTAATGCAGACAGTGTGAAATTAATCATTGCGAATTGATATTGTTATATAAATAAGATTATTAATAATGTGTATTCTTATTTTTTATTTTTTGTTCAAAGATAATTTTTTAGGATATTTGTTATTGTGATAAAAATAAATTTCCAAATAAATAATAATTAATATAAATAAATGGAGAAAAAAAGTGGACTTATTTCAAAAATGTTATGACTTTACGCGTGCTGACGAAGTCAAGGAAGCGGGTCTCTACCCCTATTTTCGTGAAGTAGAAGAGAATGAGGGACCTGTCGTACAGATTGAAGGCAGAAAAATTATTATGGCGGGTTCGAACAACTATCTCGGACTGACAGCCCATCAGAAAGTTAAACAAGCGGCTATTGATTCAATTGCTCTTTATGGCACAGGTTGCTCCGGCTCACGCTACTTAACCGGGACTATTAAACTTCATAATGTGTTGGAAGAAAAGTTTGCTAAATTTCTCGGCTTTGAATCTGTCTTGCTTTATAGCACAGGCTATCAAACCGCCCTCGGCGTACTTTCAACTATCGTGCAAAAAGGCGAATATTTAATCTCTGATAAGGAGAACCACGCAAGTTTGATTAACGGAGCTATGATGGCGAAATCTGCATTTGCAAATTTTGTACGTTACAAACATAATGATATGAAAGACCTCGAGCGAGTACTTTCGCAAATTCCAGAAGATGCACCGAAATTAGTTGTTTCTGACGGTGTTTTTTCCGTTACAGGTGAAATCGTTGATTTGCCTAACTTAATCAAGGTTGCTAAAAAATATAAAGCACGTGTGATGATTGACGATGCCCATGCAGTAGGTGTAATCGGCAAGGGTGGACGCGGTACTGCCAGCTATTGGGATTTAATTGACGAGACTGATATCGTAATGGGAACATTCTCAAAAACTTTCTCTTCATTAGGCGGTTTCGTTGCAGGACCCGAAAGAGTAATCAATTATTTGAAACATACATCACCGGCTCTGATTTTCAGTGCAAGTCCTACACCGGCATCTTGTGCTTCGGCACTTGCCGCCCTCGAAATTTTAGAGGAACAACCGGAACTTGTGGATAAATTAATTGCAAACTCACTCTATATGCAGAAGGGGTTTAAAGAGATGGGATTTAATATTGTAGAAAGCGTAACGGGAATTGTCCCCGTTATTGTCGGCGATGTTGATAAGGCATTCCTATTCTGGAGAAAATTATATGATAACGGTGTATTTGTTAATGCTTTTATTCCTCCCGGAGTACCACCCAATATGAGTATGATGCGTACAAGTTATATGGCTACTCATAAGAAAGAGCATCTCGACCGAATACTCGAAGTATTTGAAATGGTAGGAAAAGAATTGGGTATTATCTCATAGTATTTTGTTCACTTCATTATAATTGAGTGATTGTTAAGCAAGCCGTCTTTTTCAAAGGCGGCTTTATTTATAAAATCAATAGCCCCGAGCAGAAGAACTAGTGATTATGCGAAACACCCCATTCCGCCGTTTACGCATTGTAGGAAGATTTATCATTTGCTGTTGCAGGAATGACATTGTCTTTTACATTTTCTGGAGGGTTTAGAAACCAAAAACAAAACCGCTCCTCACTCCAGCTATCTCCAAAAGTGCGAGGAGGAAAGGCAAAAGACATAGATTCTTCGCCTGCGGCTCAGAATGACGAGCGAGTTATAATTTGCATAATGAGATTCCTGCTGTCGCAGGAATGACAATGATTTGAAAAAGAAAAAGAAAAACAAAAGCCATAGATGCTTCATTTCGTTTAGCCTGACTAATACTTTTTGTTTTTAAACCTTACCCTGTGCTGTCTAAATCGAAATTTTATTAACTTTTAATTTGTCGTCCGAATTTTCGGACAGGCTTTTTATGCTTTTATTTAATATCGGATGATGCAAATTAGGTGCTATCTCGCAGGCAGGAATTAGTACAAAGTTGCGTCTGTGCATTTCGGGGTGAGGTATCGTTAAATCAGTATCGTTGTAAATCAATGCGTCATATAGCAGAATATCAATATCAATTTCCCGCTCGCCCCAACGTTCGCGAATCTGTCGTCCGTTCATCAGCTCAATATGTTTTAATAATTTAAGCAAGGCATTAGGACTAAGTGATGTCTTAAACAGGGCAACGGAATTGATAAATTTGGGTTGCTCGCTTTTACCCCAAGGTTCTGTCTCGTAGAATGACGAGCGAGTTATAATTTGAACGGAATTTTGTTCGGCAAGCAATGCAAGAGCATTTTCAATATTTTGTACTTTGTCCCCGAGATTTGAACCGAAGGAAAGAAGAACGGAATGCTTCAAATTATTCCGCTCTTCCTGTTCGGGGAGATTATTCTTGTTCATACTCTTCTCTTGTCATTGTCTGCTCTGCCTCCACATAGCTGACAACGCGACGAATCGGTGCATTCATTTTTCTTACTCGGACAGTAGCCTTGCGTAGCATTGGGAATCTATCCATCAGACTGTTTAATATATCGCTGCAAATTGTTTCGATTAAACTGTAAGATTCACCTGCAATAGCATCTTCGATGCTGTTCATTGCCACTTCGTAATTGAGTGCTTTGCGTACACTGTCTTTGAGTATGGCTTCGGTAGCGTCATAGTACATATCCAAATCGACTTGATATTTACCGCCTATTGCCTGTTCTTCCATTTTGACGCCGTGATAGGCGTAAAACTCCGCACTTCTGATAGTCAATCTTGTGAGTGATTTTGATTTCATATTCCTAAATCTTTATTATGTATGAATAATTTTCCGTTTTTCATTTGCAAAAAAATAAAGTTAGTGAATTTTTTTTATTTCTTCAATCTTTTAATCAATTAAATTAAAATTAACCGTGATTGATAAATATTACTGCTGTTTAATGATATTTTTTTAAATTTACAGTTTGTATTTTACCAAAACATACAATTATATATTGAATTGAGAAAAAATTTGTCAAATTTAAATCGGATTTAAGAATGAATACTAAGCAGTTATACAGAATCTTCGGATTGCTTGCTTTCTTTATTACGCTCATAGTTTTTTCAATGACGGTACAACCGAATGTACCTTTTTGGGATTGCGGCGAGTTTACTGCGGCAACTACTTGGCAACAAGTACCGCATCCTCCGGGCGCCCCTTTGTTCCTTATTATCGGAAAATTATTCCAGATAATCATACCCTTTGGCGATTTGGGTTGGCGGGTTAATATGGTGTCTGTGGTTTCTACGGCTCTTACGTCATGGCTTTTGTATATTGTTATTGTTAAGACAATAGCTAATTTCCGTAAAAATCCTATTGAGAATATTAGCGAATCGCTGATGGTCTATGGTTCTGCACTTATCGGAGCGCTTGCATATAGTTTCAGCGATACGGTTTGGTTCAACGGTGTGGAGTCGGAAGTTTATGCAATGTCCACTCTCTTTACGGCTGTTGTTGTTTATTTGATGATGCGTTGGAACGAGGAAGCGGACAATCCCGGACACGAACGATTCCTACTGCTCATTGCATATATTGTTGGACTTTCGACCGGTGTTCACTTGTTGGCAATTTTGACGGTCTTCTCAATAGTTCTATTGGTATATTTCAGAAAATACGATGTGAATAAGAGAAGTTTTGTGGTAATGAGCGTAATTGCTCTCATTGCATTTTGGTTGATATATAAATTTATTATTACATGGATACCCACAATGCTGGCAGGCGATTTCCCGCTCAAAAATGCGGCAAACGAACATCTGATTGAGGATAGCCCAATGATTACTATTTTTGCATTTGGTATTATCGGACTGGTTATTTACGGTCTTTATTACGGCTTTATCCATAAGAAACAAATATTAAAATTAACGACAATGTCATTCCTACTAATTCTTATTGGTTTTATGACATATACCCAAGTGCTATTGCGTTCAAATTCAAATTCGCCGATGAACGAAAACGAGCCTAAAAATTTCAAGAAGATGATTTCTTATCTCGGGCGTGAACAATATGGCGACCAAGGCAATTGGCCCAGACGCAACGAATGGAATGACGAAAATAAGATGAGGCTTTACAACAGTCGTGATGCTTCCGGTGAATATATTTATGGCGAATGGACGCCACCCGAGATGGAAAGAGTTTCGCGTAAGGACGGAACAGGCTACCGTGTACCACATTGGAGTAGTAGCAATCTTTCCGGTGATTTGGCATATATGTGGAAATATCAAATTATGCATATGTATTTCAGATATTTCTTCTGGAACTATGTAGGACGGAGTAGTGATGTTCAAGATGCCGATGCAACATTTATCTCATCTGCTGATAATGATGTCATTAATTATAAAACCGGTTTTGCAGACCAGTTCCCTGTCAGGTTCTTTGCATTACCATTGATTTTCGGGTTATTCGGTTTGTACTATCACTTTAAGCGAGACCCGAAGATGGCTCTTGTCTTTCTTGTGATGTTCTTACTGATGGGAGTTCTTGCGGCAATAGCTCAGAACCAGCAAGACCCGCAACCGCGCGAAAGGGATTATTTCTATACAGGCTCTTTCCTCGTCTGGGCTTTATGGATTGGTATGGGGGTTTATGCCTTAATTGATACTTTTGTTAGGAATAGAAAATCAATTGCCGCAGTAGCCGCTGTCTTTGTTGTATCACTTGTAGCAGTACCCGTTAATATGGCAATGGGTGGCTGGAATATCCATTCCAGAGCAGGGAATTATATACCATTTGATTATTCGTATAATATTTTGCAGAGTGTGGAAAAAGATGCAATTGTATTTACTAACGGCGATAACGACACTTTCCCGCTTTGGTATTTACAAGATGTCGAAGGTATTAGACGTGATGTCAGAATTGTGAATCTCAGTTTGGGGCAAACACTTTGGTATGTCTATCAATTGAAGAATCGAGAGCCTTGGGGCGCCAAGAAAATACCCCTATCTTTCTCCGATGAAAGTTTATTGGCAAATGAACTGAGCGACGCGGCTTTGAGCTACGAAATCGGCGAAGCGAAAAACATTGTTATTCCGGTCAAGAAAGAAATATTAGCACAATATACTGATGACCAAAATATCATTAATTCGGGCAAGTTCAGCTTTACATTTACGGGCAGTCCGATTGGCGAGCAGGACGGTAAACAGATGTATGTTTATTATATTAGCAGTCAATTAATTGTTGATATTCTCAAAAACACACGTTTCGAGCGACCGATTTATTATGCTTCGACCGTTGGTCCTGATGTTTATTTCGGTTTGAGAAATTATTTGCGTTACGAGGGAATGGCGACAAGAATTTGTCCTGTACCTGTTCAGCAAACCAGAACCGGAATTATCAATCCTGAAATAATGGACAAAACATTACTCAATATTAACAATAGCGACAGCTATCATACGGAGCCGTTCTATGAGTTTAAAATGAGGAATCTGGACAATAAGAAATACGTATATTATGATGAAGTTCATCGCCGCTTGATGCTCAGTTATCGTCAATTATATATGAATTATTCCGCTTATATCCTTGATAGAACAGGCGACAAAAAGAAAGCGGTTGCTGTTCTGGATACAATGAATAAATATATCTCTCCTGTTCGATTCCCTATGTATCAAGATGAAGAGTCGCAAATGGCATATATTTATAAGAAAGCCGGCGCAATGAAACAAGCAAAGGAATGGGCGCAAATGGCTCTACAAAGTTCTCTTGATATTATCAATAAACCGGCATTACGAAATGGCGGCAGAATCCCTACATTATTCGAAGAAATAATCGGGCGTCAGGGTGCCTACAAAGCGGCGGCACAGAGCTATGTCTTGCTTGAAAATTACGATGAGGGACGCAATGTTTTGCAATCGCTCTACGAACTTGCTATTTCTACTTTGCAGAATCCATCTTATTCCCAATATAAGGATAAAATCCAACAAGGCTTAATGGATATAATTAGCAATATTGCCGGTATTGACGAAGAACAAATTAATATCCTTATGAAGGACGGCAAAACTAAGGAAGCTCTCGCTCTTGCTACTAAGCGCTATGAGGAATATAATAAGTCAGAAGACCCCTTCTATAAGCAAATGGCAATGTTCCTACAAGAAAAAATCACTCAAATCAAAGGCAGTAATTCGGTAGCAGATAACTCCGGTACTCCAGCAGAATAGTATTATAATTACGGGTAGGGATTTTATATCCCTGCCCCTGTTTTTATTTAGTAAATATAATTTGAATATTGAATCAATTCCTTTCAATAATAATACCGGCATACAACGAAAGTGAGCGTATAAAGCAATCACTCGAAGCGGCTTGCGATTATTTGAAAAGTGCCGGCTATAAGTATGAGATTATAGTTGTTGATGATGGTTCGACCGATGATACGGTTACTATTGCATCGAAATTCGGTGATAAAGTAAATGTTTTGAAACAACCCAAGAATATGGGCAAAGGTGCCGCAGTGCGGCGTGGTATGCTCGCCGCAAAAGGCGATATGCGCATTTTCACCGATGCCGATTTTTCCACTCCAATTTATGAAATTGAAAAGATAATTAAAATCATTACTGCGGGCGCTGATATTTGTATTGGCAGTCGTGCATTAGACCCTTCGATGATTAAAGAGCATCAGCCTTTTTATCGTGAGTTTATGGGTAAGACGTTTAATAAATTTGTACAGGCTTTGTTCTTCAAGGGTATTAGTGATACGCAATGCGGATTCAAGGGTTTTACGAAAGCCGCCGCCGATGAAATATTTCCGAAAGCTAAAATCAATGGATTCAGCTTTGATGTAGAATTACTCTATCTTGCTTCAAAAGCCGAACTGAGCGTGGAGCAAGTATCAGTCGAATGGTACAATGATGCACGTAGTAAAGTAAATCCGATTAAAGATTCCCTGATGATGTTGCTCGAATTATTCCGTATAAAAAAACTGCACAAATAAAGGACACAACCCACTGCTATTTGAAATATTTTAAATATGTATATTTCTTTCTTGCTTTCGTTAGCACGTTTGCAAATAAAATAGCCCCGAGCAGTGTGAGTATGACGACAATAGTTGTTTGCACAAAATTAAGTGAACGATAGAGAAATATTTCATAGCCAATGCCGAAAAGCGCTCCGTAAATGACAATATTATGTACAATATAGATTGCAAATGTCTCCCTGCCCGGAATTAGTAGAAATTCGGGAATTCGTATTTTGTGAGTAAGCCAAGTAACAAAGGCATAAGTCATTAGCACCTCACCCAGCCGATAATATGTAAAGACATTGAAATTTACTAATTCACGGTAATTGACAAATCCGCTATAGATACCCGCCAAAGCATACCATGCTGTCTGTTGCATTATTAGCCCGAAGATAAATATGAAAAGCAGTGCCGATTGTTTTTTTAATATTGTATGCTTCAAAGTTAGCAGACCGAATAATGCGCCAAAGAGGGAAAAACCTGCCCAAGGAAACAGAGGGAATATTGTAAAAGAATTTGAAAGAAATAATGACAGTACATTTTTTTCACTAAGCAAACTCAAATCTTTCAAGAATGGCGAAATTAAGAAAGTAAAATTTGCAGTGATAAATGTAAGTATTAAAAACAGTTTCGGCTTGGCGGCTGATGCAATGTACAAGAGATTAATTATTAATATGCTTAGTGCAATACATTGTAGCACGTGGCTATATTGAAGAAATCCAAACGGATTATTAGCTATACTTTTCAAATAGATTTGTATAATAAAACCGGCAACAATTAGATAGAGTGTTCTTTTGAAACCTTTGATTACTCTGGATTTATTAAAGCCATCTGATGACTTGAACAATAAATATGTAAAAATCATACCGGAAGCAAAAAAGAACACCGGAGCTGTCAAACCGGAAAAATATACATGAAAAACCCAAGGAAAAAAATCAGAGCTTCTGACTTGCTCTGCCGATAGGACAGCGACCGTATGCCCGAAAATCATAGATAATATTGCAAATGCCCTCAGCACATCTATCGAAATAATTCTTTTTTGTTCCAATTACCTTTTTACCTTTGTACACATAATATTAAATTACAATATAATGAAAAATATCGAATTGTTTAATGAAAAACAGCCGAACAACGACCATTAAAAGGCAAAATACATTATGCGGCTATTCTACCTTTTAGGGAGCAGGATTCAGGGGTTTGGGGGCAGGGGAAGAAAGAAAGTCGTCATATTGAGCGCAGCGAAATATCCATTGCCTTTTGTTTTTCTTCCCCATCCTTGCGTTAAGGAGAGGTGGCAAAGTGAAGCCTTGACTAAGCGGAGTATTTTAAAACAAAAATATTTTCAATTTTTCTGTGACGTTTTCGGGCTTAATGTGTCTATATAATATAGCCTTGTGCAAATTTTGAAAAAGTTTTTTTATTTTGTGAAAAAATAGAAAGAAAAAAAAATGAAAAAAGTATTGTTTATCATCGCATTACTCGCAGTGCTTATGCCGGCAGGACTGCTTGCCGAGGAATCGGATACTATCTGGGTTTGGAACGACTATAAAAACAATGGATACCCGGAAGATGTTAAGTTTATGCCTGACGGTAATTCAATATTAGTGCCTTCGGTTGCCGGTGGTATATATATTTTGGATACTAACGGCAATCTAATAAATACTTTGCCGTATCCGGCAAAAGAATTGGATATTTATCCAGACGGCAGTAAAATTGTTTTTACTGATTTTAAAACATTATCTGTCTATGATTTTAATTTAAATGATACTATTAAACTTTTGACGGTTGACAGCGAATGGTTTTTTATAAGATTTGTAATGATTAGCAAGGACGGAAAATATTTAAT
>CAZOOR010000064.1:0-14880 GCA_964581505.1 uncultured Hyphomicrobiales bacterium | reverse complement strand
ACAAAATACACACCCGCCGCCAAACCCGACACATCAAGCCGAATATGTCCCCCTTCGGAGGGGGTGCCTGCGGAGCAGGCGGGGGAGGACAAAACAATATTTCCAAGCACATCATACACTTTAACCGCATCCTTCAGGGTGCGGTTGCCCGCCTCAGCAATATCTATATAATCCGTAGCGGGATTGGGAGTAATAATAAAATTATCATTTGGAATATTATTCTTTACGGATAAAGGTATGGCATGCAAAACCAAATGATAAACCGACAACGGCGGCAAGGTTATATTAAATTTGTTATTCGTTATATTTATATCGAGAAGTGTTATTATGTCGCTCTTATCGCGATGAATAGCGTAAACACTTGCATAAGTATATGTAACGATACTTTCTATATTCATACTGCCATTAATTATATCATCGTAGTTGTCATTAGTGATTATTAAATGAATATTTAAAGTATCACTCTCTTCCAATGTTGCAAATATAGCTGAAGTCGTATCAGACGATAGGGCGGGAACGGAGAAAGTGCCAACTTTGCCTCCATTGCCGTCGTAATTGAGATATAAATCAAAAGCTGATTTTACGAAATTATTGAACCCGCTCCACCGTGTTGCCAAGAAAATGTTGTATTTACCGAAAATTCCCAATGCTTTTGCTTCTGCAATTGCTCCGGAAATATGATTGTCTGCTCCGTAATCGTATTCCGTAATAGCGATTTTCGTATTCGGATAATATTTGTTAATTGAATGTTGCAAATGCGGAATTATGGCAACGGGACTAAACCATTTGCCAATCCAGGAATTTTCACTGTAAGAACTGTCGTACAGAGAGCGAACGCAACGCATTCTTTCTTCGGCAACGGCTCTGGAAGTATCACCGGAAAAAACGCCTTTTGGTGAGGGATACCAATGTATGTCAAGAACGTCAAGCAGTCGTTGTCCCGCTATTTGCGATGCTTTTTTCATTTCGTCCAAATATACGGAAATAAACCAATCGTAATTAGCGGAGTACTTGTCCCAATCCGGTGCTTTCTGAAAATTCATAAAAGCCGAAAAACCGTATAAGACAGGTCCGAATACACTCGCAAATTGGTCTCTTTTCTTAATCGTTTTTGATAAATCAATTGATTTTTCCAGCAATTCGGCAATATCCGGTTGTTGCTTGTGTATTCGCGGATGTGTAGAGGGCCAAAGAGCCGGCTCGTTATCCAATTCGTATGCTTTAATACCGGTAGAAGTTCTCGCATTTCCGTGCTTATTAATCAGAAAATTAATTTCTTCGTCCACATAAATAAACCCATCTGATTTATCGGGAGCGAGTGCAAGTGCCGCGGACTTGTTATTGATAACTTTTTTCCAACGGACGGAAGGTGCTGTTTCTGCTTCGGATACTTCGCCGTTTTTATCAGCCGCAACATAATCTGCCATCGGTAGAGTTACTACCGTATATTGATTTAAAGCATTTGCCCTTTCGACAAAGCGTGAAAGCACAAGACCTGCACTGTCTTTCTCCGCCTGCGATATGCCCATAATGGCAGGCAAATAATTATTACTGCTGTTATGCCAATCTGTGCCGGCACTTGATGCGTTATTCTCCCAATTATATCCGGTCATTCTGTTGCCGCCCTTGCGTATGGCTTCTGCATAGCGATAGTTCGAGTTGTTTACACCATAAATATAAGGACTAATGGGGTGTCTGTTTGGCTCCATATTAATAGTGTAATTAACATGAATTTGTGATAGGGCAACATTAACAACAAATAAAAAGATTAGTATGTATATGGTTTTCATAAATCAATAATCATTAATGTACAAACTGTTTAAGCAAAAGTATTAATTATTTTTTCGAATAGCAAATAAATACTATTAAAAATTTAAAATTCCAAAATATTCGTTATAAGGAACGCTAATATCAATAATAGTAAAGCTTGGATTAAACTCTGTTTTCAATTTTGAATAAGTCTTCTCAGAACGTTTATCTGATGTTACAAAATATTTGATGCCTTTATCAAGATGAGCTTGTGCGAATAGTTTGGAATCATTAGGGATAATTGCTCTTGGCATCAATGCTTCCGGAGCAATTTTATTATTATTGAAAATGATTCGTGCAATTTCGCCGGTTGATTTTGCATGGTCCAAATTGAAAGGAATTATTTGAGTTCTTTCCAAAGGTAATTCGTCAACGACACCCTTTACACAATATTCTGCGATTGAGATAGTAGAAACTTTTAATAGTATTTGATGTTCTAAAAAATATCGGAAATAATCTAAAGCATTTTTATGTAGATTGTCTTTTTCATTTAAAAGCCGAACAAAGAAACTTGTATCAAGTAGAACACTATAATTCATAATCGCCTCTCAATTTTTCCAGCCATTCATCTGTATCAACATCTTTCCATGTCTTTTTGGCTTTTGTAATTAAGCCGGAAATATAATTTTTATCAAATCTCGGTTCATAATCTATTAGTTCTATTAATTTTAATGACTTTGTATCGAACTCTCCGTTTTTAATATTTTGTTTACCGCGTACTCTTACCCCAAATTGTTTATAAAGTAAATTTTCTTTGCGTTCTTTTAAAAATTTCTGTCCTGTTTCTATTGTCAGGTAACCGAAATCAATTGTGTCCAAATGTATATTTGCTTTGTTCTTACCTCCGGCATCTTTCAATGTTCCGTAGAAATAGAATTCTGCATCTATCCAAGAGTTTTCCGTTCTATAATACTTTGTATTTGGCGATATAATTAAATCTAATTTTTTATCCATTGATGTTGTGATATGAAATTCATAGTTTTTATATTTAGCTGTATCCTGTAATGATTCAATCGCTCGGGCTGTTTTTATTTGTAAAAAATCAATTGATTGCTGCAATATTATTTGTGCCAAAATAGCGCTAAATCCGATGACTGTTTGTGTTGTTGTTTTGAAAATATGCCGAACGGAACCGTTCTCAATACTATAACTAATAATCGGGCGTTCTTTTTTATTCGCGGGAAATAATATATCTTCTACATTTTGTAATAAATTTATAATATATTTTATATCATAATTTTCAGGGGATAAATCAAAATTACCTGATTTACCCGAAACACGTATTTCTATTTCGCCAAAACTTTCCACAGAATTATTAATATATTAATTTATTTAGTAATTGTATTGTAAATATAAGTAATAATACGAATAAAACAAAATACGAATTATTATTTCAAATATATATGGTGTAAAAAAAGAGCGACCCAAAAGAGCCGCTCTTTTTGATATTAGTCAGCGATTTAATTATTTTTTGTCGTCATCAACGACAGTATAATCAGCTTCCTCAACATTGTCATCACCACTTTGCTGCGTGTTGCCTGCATCAGCGGAGCCACCGGACTGTTGTCCGGCTTCTGCACCGGGCTGTCCGCCGGGTTGTTGATACATTGATGAAGATGCTTCGCTCCATACCTTGTTCAATTCGTCAAGTGCAGTGCGGATTGCATCAATTTTGTTATCCTTGATGGCATCAGCCAACTTGGTCTTTGCCGCATTGATTTTATCTTTTGCGTCTTGCGGCAATTTATCGCCGAGTTCATTCAACTGTTTTTCAGTTGAGTAAACAAGGTTGTCCGCTTGATTCTTCAATTCGATTTCTTCTTTGATTTTCTTATCATCGGCAGCTTTCTCCTGTGCCTCTTTTTTCATCTTTTCGATTTCATCTTTCGAGAGACCGCTGGAAGATTCAATCCTAATGTTTTGTTCTTTACCTGTTGCCTTATCTTTTGCGGCAACGTGCAAAATGCCGTTTGCATCAATATCGAATTCAACCTCAATCTGCGGAACTCCGCGTGGTGCCGGCGGAATGCCGTCCAAGTGGAATCTGCCAAGCGACCTGTTGTCGCGTGCCATCGGACGCTCGCCCTGCAAAATATGAATTTCGACAGAGGGCTGGCTGTCCGCCGCAGTTGAGAACACTTCCGATTTCTTGGTCGGTATCGTTGTATTAGCAGGAATCATAGGTGTCATCACACCGCCGAGTGTCTCAATACCCAAGCTCAAAGGTGTTACATCAAGCAAAAGTACATCTTCGACATCACCGGAAAGTACACCGCCCTGAATTGCCGCACCGATTGCAACAACCTCATCTGGATTAACACCCTTTGACGGCTCTTTTCCGAAGAAACTCTTTACCAATTCCTGTATCTTAGGTATTCTTGTCGAACCGCCGACTAAAATAACTTCGTCAATATCCTGCGGTGTCAATTTGGAATCTTTAATTGCCTGCTCAACGGGTCCCAAAGTTCTCTCGAACAAGTCGCCGCAAAGACTTTCGAATGTCGCTCTTGTTATATTGACGTTCAAGTGTTTCGGACCTTCGGCAGTTGCCGTGATAAATGGCAAATTTACATTTGTCTGCAACATTTGCGAAAGTTCGACTTTTGCTTTTTCCGCTCCTTCGCGTAATCTCTGCAATGCCATAGCATCTTTCCTCAAATCAACGCCTTCGGCTTTATTGAATTCATCGGCAAGATAATCAACCAATTTCTGGTCGAAATTATCGCCGCCGAGATGAGTATCGCCGTTCGTTGATTTCACTTCAAAAACACCGTCCCCGATTTCAAGCACGGAAATATCAAAAGTACCGCCGCCAAGGTCATATACCGCAACAGTCTGGTTCTTACCTTTTTTATCCAAGCCGTAAGCCAAAGCCGCCGCTGTCGGCTCGTTGATAATTCTTCTTACAGTCAAACCGGCGATTTCGCCTGCATCTTTTGTTGCCTGACGCTGAGAATCGTTAAAATATGCCGGCACGGTAATAACGGCTTCGGTTACTTTCTGTCCGAGATAATCTTCTGCCGTCTGTTTCATTTTCTGCAAGACCATTGCCGAAATTTCCGGCGGTGAATACATTCTTCCGTCAATATTTACACGAACGGTATTACCGTCATCAGAGGGCTTGGTCTCGAAAGGAACCATTTTTGCCTCTTCGGTAATTTCCTCGGGACGGCGCCCCATAAATCTTTTAATCGAAAAAACCGTATTTCTCGGATTGGTAACAGCTTGGCGTTTTGCCGCTTGTCCGACCAATCTCTGACCGTCTTTCGTAAATCCAACCATCGAAGGGGTAGTTCTGCCACCCTCGCTATTTGGAATTACGGTCGGGTTTGTACCCTCCATTACGGCGACACAAGAGTTGGTCGTTCCTAAATCAATTCCAATTATTTTTCCCATAATAAACTCCTTATTTCAATAATTAAAAAAATAGTCTTTGTCATATTTCAATTATATTCTTACAATAATTATTCCACAAAACAGCAAATGACATTATTGCAGTATAAATTTATAAATATATAAATAACAATTAGTTATAAAACTGTCAAAATAACATTAATGTATATGATATTTGATTATTAATAATAAAGAGGCGGGGACTTCCCCGCCCCATTTTACGAATGCCAAGTTCGTATGTTAGAATTTAATTTCAACTTCCTTCGGCTTCTTCGGTTCTACTTTTTCCAAACTCAAATTCAATACTCCGTTTTCGTACTTGGCATTAATCGAATCCGTTTTGACATTTTCCGGTAGTGCGAACGACCTTGTAAATTCGCCGAAAGTTCTCTCGACTTTAACAAACGAGCGGTCGCCTTCCTTATCCTCAACAGTTTCCTCTCTTTTCTTAGTGCCTTTGATTGTCAGCACATTGTCGTCATTAACGGTAAGTTTGACGTCCTCTTTGCGAATACCCGGAAGTTCGACATTGATAAAAATATTCTTTTCATCTTCCGAAATATCCACTTTCGGCGAAAATCCGCCGTATTCAATATTGATGCCTTTCTCGAAGTCATCGAAGAAATCGCCAAAACGTCTGCTTATACCTGTCAGCCCGCGGAACGGCTCAAATCTTACAATAGCCATAATATCCTCCATTATTTTAGTTCAACATAGTTATTAAAATTTAATTTCCACTTCTTTCGGTTCCGGTTTTGCTTTTTTCATAATTGATATTTCCAAAAGCCCGTTTTCATATTTTGCCTCGATTTTATCCTTGTCAATATCATCTGGCAAAACAAATCGCCTCTCAAATTCGCCATAAGTGGATTCCGTCTTGTGAATAGTGGCATTTTCCTTAATCACAGGCTTTTTCTCACCTTTTATTACCAAGATGTTATCTTCGTCCACATTCACCTTGACGTCGTCTTTTTTTATGCCGGGCAGTTCAACCTGAACAAAAACGGCTTTTGAATCTTCGGAAATATCCACATAGGGAGTAAATCCGCCTGTTTCAAATTTCACTCCTTTTTCCAAATCTTCCATCATTTGGTACATTTTCTTTGCCGTCTGGTCGAAACTGCGGAATGGTGCAAATCTTACTAATGTCATTTTAAAATCTCCTATAATAATTTTACAAAAATCAATTTCAATCTTACGCTTTATCTTATTGTGAAAACCGTGCCAAATGATTATTTCGGAATTTATGACAGATAATGTTGCTATAATGGCAGATATACAGAATATAGAAATGACATAAAGGCTGTGTGCGAATAGATGCAACTGCCATATAGACCGTAATTACTGCCGAAATGACTGTTAATACTTTTTTCATTACAATTTCTAAGTGAAAAGGGAAATAATAATGATAATAATAAACGCTTTCCGAAATATGGTAATAATGTGTTTTAGAATTAAAAGTATTAGTGGTGTTTACTTAATTGTAAAATAATATTAATGAAAACAAAATTAATTTTTATTATTAAAAAAAGTTAATATTCAACACATTGGTAAATGAAAAAGCGGAAAAATCTTTTAACATATATTAGAAGGAGATATTGTTATGAAAAATCTGTTTTTATTATTGCTTTTATCGTTATTCATCGTCTTTACCCTGACATACGCTCAACTATCAAGCCCGTTTATTAGATGATAAGGGAAATCCGTATAAAGATAGTACGTTTGTCTGCACGTTTTCGATATTCGAGCAGAAAATTGGAGGAGCATCTGTATGGAGCGAACAACAAAATGTAGAATTAAAGGATGGATTTATTAATGTATATTTGGGTAGTGTAGCACCCCTTAATATTAAATTTGATAAAGAATTATGGTTGGAATTTTGTGTTATCAATCAGCCACCCTTTTCACGAACACCATTATCATCAGTACCGTTTGCATTCAATTCAATAATTTCCGAGACTGTGAAAAACGATGCAATAACATCAAGAAAAATATTGAACGGAAGTATTGTTGACGAAGATATTAATGATGATGCACAAATTAATGTGAGTAAGCTAAAAGGAGGTATAAACGGATATGTGTTGATGACATCAGGGAACAAAGTAATATGGAAGTTATTGGCGATTGAAAATGTTTGGTTATTATCAGGCAACAGCGATACTAATGAAGGAAATAATTTCATTGGTACTAGTGATAATGCCGCAGTAGAAATCAGGGTGTCGAATAAAGACACTATTAAGAATTCTTTAATTTTAAATAATAATGGAAGTATTCAAAGGCACAAGGTAAAAAATTAAGAATAAATATATTCTTGGCAATACTCGTGGTATTTATGCAGTTGATTTGCAGGTAAAGCGTAGCAAACCGGAAAAGGTAGCCGCAGGTGTGTATTTTGTGCTTGTCGGCGGTAAAATGTATAGATTTGTGAAATTATAGTTTTTTTTAAATCACCTCTCCGTCAAAGCTTCGCCGTAAAACATCGCACTCTGATGTTTTTACCCTCTTCTTAATCAAGGAGAAAAAAAGAAAAGTATAAGGTATATTTCAACCGCATCTTTTAAGGTACGGTCTAATTTAGGAGTGTGGCGGCTGTTTACTACTCCTGAACCCACCCCCAAACCCCCTCCCGAGAGGGGGTAGAAAAGGCAAAAAATAAGACCGCATCCTTCAAGGTGCGGTCTTTTATATTTAAGGTTTTGGGAAAAGTTAGGAATGCGAACGATATTATTATTTTATATGTCTTCTAATAGCTTCGTAAACAGATTTGGGCTTTAAATGGTCCATACAGAAGTATTCATCATTTTTGCACCGAGGCGAAAAATAGCATTTGCATTCTTTATCCGGTTGAATAATTTCACCTCTACCGTAAAGCTCGAATTCATTAGGATTGAATATGTTATTCATTAGCAATAGTGGCTTTTTAAGACCGATTGCAATGTGCATACCCATAGTAACGGCAGACACTATGCCATCGCACTGCCCCATAAGCGAAATGAATTTTTGCAATGGGAAATGCCCGAGATAGCAAGCTCCGGTTTGCTCGTGCAGTTTTGTATTATTATTATGCTCCTGACTGCCACCCAATAAAATAGGAAACCAACCATTCGCTTGCAATAGTTCTATCAATTCAATCCAATACTTATTATCCCACAGCCGCGACACCCAACGCGCCCCGCAACCTGTATTTAATCCAATAATTTTCTTGCCTTCGTTCGGAATATCCCACTCAATCGAATTATCAACATCAAGCAAATATTCCTCTCCGTTGAACTCCCAACCGCAAATCTCAAAAATCTCCTCCATATAGTTTTTTGTGTTTGCTTTGCTGACATCATCGAACAAACCGGTAACGAACTTATGCTCTGCATTTTTATTAGCCGGTGCAGGTCTGCCCTTGTCCAATATATATCCCCAAGTATCATCGGAATATATTTCTGACGCAAGAGCGCAGGCTTCAAAATCCTTATCGAGATTGATAATTAAATCAAAATGAATATTACGCAATGTAGTAATTGATTCTAAATTGAACCCGAGGACCTTGTCCACCTTAGCAGGTACAACATCAGGAGAATATGTCAGCCACCAAATTTCAGCTTCGGGTTCTTCTTCCCAAAGCTTCGTAAGCAAGGGCGTTGTCCGAATTACATCGCCAATGGCACCCAGCTTGATGATTAATATTTTTTTAGTGATTTTTGAATACTCGGGACAGGTTTCGCAATGACAACCATGTTCCTTATGCGGACGGCAGGGGATATATCCCTTAAAATGCCGGCAGTCTGAATAATAATTTATTTTTTCGCTCATTAAAATCGTTAATTCAAATTTACAACTTATATTTCAATAGTAAACCAAATCGCATAGTTGCTATCAGGGATTCCCTCTTCTCATCAATTGATGTAGGAGTAAGCAGTTCACCTCTTGCGTCATTTCGGAACATCAAATTAGCCACACCGAAAGCAATACTTGCATTAATAGAAAAATCTTTGATAATATTTCCATCGAAACCAATTTTAATATCACCACCCAACCTTGTTGCGGGTGTTTTGGTTTTTCCTTGATACACAGCAGTTGAATCTAAATTCTTATACTCAATCATTCTGTAAAAATCAGGCGATTGAAAAAAGAAAGCGTCAAACTCAATCCCAATAAACGCTTTAACATCAGCAAAAGGAAAACGATAAAACTTATAATTAAACCCAAGTATAGCGGTCGGAGCAATAATAGTATTACGCAGATAGGCAGTAGTTTTACGCGAAATAGGAATACGCTCGCGAGCTTTCAATTCCGAATATTCAAATCCGAAAGGTATAACGAAATCACCCTCATCGCCAAATTCAAGAAAACCCATAACAGCAAAACCGGAATTAATTTGCCTAAGTCCACCACCAATAAATTGTGCTTTATTCGTATCCCTTTGGATTATAGGTGAATTGTTTGCTGTCTCACCAATCATCATAAATGTTCGCAAACCCGATGCAATTGAAAAATTAACCTGTCCGACTGTTTCCCGAACCGAAAACAAAATAATTACACACAGGATAAATAAGTATGATATTTTAATAGCTCTCATATCTTCTCTTAACTGAAATTAATTAATCTTTTCTTTAATATTTACATCAAATTTATCAACGGAATTTTTTACAATCATCTCGCCAATCAATCCGATAGAAATCATTTGCATACCGACAATAATAAGTGCAATACCAAACAAAGCAAGCGGACGATTACTCAAATATGTGTTCCCCAAAATCCATTCATACACAAGATACGAATTAATCACCAAACCGGATAATGTAAATAAACTACCTATTGTTCCGAAAAAATGAAGTGGTCTTTTGAAATATCTTGTCGTAAAAAGTACGGTTAATAAATCAAGATAACCCTTAATAAACCTAGATACACCATATTTGGTTTTACCATAACGTCTTTTATGATGCTTAACGGGAATTTCCGCCACCTTAAAACCGTTCCAATACGCCAGAGCAGGTAGATAACGGTGCATCTCACCATATACATCAAGACTTGCGGCACATTCACGCCTGTAGGCTTTCAGACCGCAATTAAAGTCGTGTAGCTTCAAACCACTGCTTAATGACGTGAAAAAATTAAATATCTTTGATGTAAACTTCTTAATGAACGGGTCGTGCCTCTTTTTCTTCCAACCGGAAACAAGGTCGTAGCCATCTTTTAGTTTATTAATTAAATTCTGAATTTCTGCCGGGTCATCTTGCAAATCTGCATCCATTGTAATAATAATTTTACCACGTGCCGCCTTAAATCCGGTATTCAATGCGGCGGATTTTCCGTAATTCTTACGAAACCGAATAGCCTTAAAATTCCTTGTTCGCTCGTGTATTTCCTTGATTACTTTGAAAGAGTTATCTTTCGAACCGTCATCAACGAAAATAACCTCCCAACGATTACCAACCAATTTATTAAGCTCGGCTTTCAGTTGCAGCGAAAGTTCCGGTAATGATTCCTCTTCGTCCAGTAAGGGAACCACAACAGAAATTAAAATACCCTTATTCTTGTTGTCGAAAACATTTCGTTTCCTATTCTGGCGATTTTCAATATTCTTTTTCTGTGTAGGTTTGCCGGTCTTTTCAGTCTTATTTTCGGCTTTCTGCACTTTGTGAGAATTATCCGCGTTATTTTTATTAACAGATTTACTTTGTCTGCTCTTTTTGTAATATCTGTTGTTTTTATTTTTATAGTCCTGTGAATCCGTTGTTCCGGGCTTATTCTTTTGTTCCGGTTGTTCTTTGTTCACAATATTTGACTCCAATTATTTCTTAAGTAAATAAATTAAAAACAATTACGATTTAACAACTTTTCTTAGCACTCTGTTACCTTCGCCATCTAATACGGCAATAATGTAAACACCTGATGCCAATCCACTAACATCGACCACAGAAAAACCCGCTACAAGTTCACCGCAATTAACCATTGAACCCAATACATCATAAATCCGGTAATAAACAAATTTTTCGCTGCCGTTAATCGTAATCTTATCTGTACATTCAGTAGGGAAAACATTTAATATTTTAACATCATTAGATTCTACAACATCAGTAATAGGTTCATAAAGTACATACAATTCAAATTTCTCAACAAACTCATTTGTAATTTTAGCCTTAGACGAATCTTTCATATTAATATTAATAATCTTACCACCGGTAAGTTTGTCCACAATTACAGCAGAAAAAATATTATTTCCCAGCGGATTCCATTTAAAAGTGATAATATCACCGGCACCCTTCATTACCCTAAGAACATACTTCACCGTGTCATATTTTTTCAAAGGAAATGGTTTATAGTCCTTGTATGACATAATCATCTCTTTTTGACTTGTATCCATAAACATAAACCCTGCATGAATACCCTGAGGTGGGGGAAATGGAGGTAATTCGCTTTCGCCCAATGATTTATCCAAATATATTGAGGCATTCTCATTAATACCGAAAACAAGTTTCTCCAATTTATACCCTAATTTTGTTTCAATATACAACCTTGTACCAAGATTGCTATATCCTGCAAAAAGCTGCATAGAAAAGAGCAAAATTACTATAATTATTCTTAACATCTGATTTCCAAATTTAAAGAAATACTTATTAATTACATTAACAATATCTCTTAATACCATAAAAAGTTACATATTTATATAAAAAGCAAATGGGCTAAAAGGAATATACCTAAGAGCCCACTTGCCTAAATCTCATAACGAGATAATATTATTTAACAACTGTCATTGTCTGAACAGCAGTATTGTCGCCGGCTGTAATTTTAATAATATACGAACCTGACGGTAATACGGAAGCATCAAACATTTCAGTGTAGCTGCCTGCTCTATAGAATCCATTTGCAACGGTTGCAACTTCAACACCTATTGTGTTGTAAACGCTAACCCTAACCATCTCGTCAGACGGTACGGCAAATTTAACCGTTGTCATTTCGGATACAGGATTAGGATAGTTGGTTACAAAGAACTCTGTTTCGGCTTTGACAACCTTAACGGCGGCGGCTCTTGTAACTTCAACAGAACCACTTTCGCCTCTTGCAATCTGACCGATAAATTTGCCGGTTGCCGCTTCATAGAAATTATATGTAGCGTCTGCATTCTCCATCGTCAAAGCAACAGGATATTGAACACCTTGAAGTTTGATAACATCTTCGTCAGCTATTGTCAAATTAATGTTCTCATTAAAACGAACATCAAATAAATTCATCGGTGGTGCCGGTGGTAACTCAAAGCTAATACCATTAGCCGAAGCATTACCGAAATAAAGCTGTCCTTCATTCTGACCATTATCGCGAATGGTTAAAATCGAACTGTTATTGTATGCAATTTCCTTATTATTAACTACATTAGCAAGTGAAACCTTAGCATCTGCTACATCAAGAGCAAGATAACCGGTATTATCACATTTTATCCAATAACCTAAGCCGGGACGCATTTCGGAAATTTCCACATAACCTCTACTTGTTACATAACGCCATACGCCAGCGGCAAGCATTTTACTCTTTGAAGGCATATTTGTGCCAAACGGAGCAAATTTAATAGAGGCTGTTCCGAACACTCTTGAAACGTTTCCAATTGTATTCCAACCGGAATATACTTTTATTGAATCAAAAGGAGTTCCATTTGGCTTAATTGTGCTAATAAAAGTACCTGCAAATTTTTTATCAACAGTTCCATCATACTTGATATAATATCCAACACCAACTCTTAATTCTTTTTCTTGCTGATATTGATTCTGTGAGAAGAAATAAGGAATATTGATTGCATTAGGATAAACGATCTTCCAATGTTTATTAACCGGACGAACCGGCAACGAAAGGAGATTCCAACCTTCTTTAATTATTGGAGTGCCATATTCATCAACGTAATCAATAACTCTTGGTAAAGTATATTCAATGACAAATTCTTTAACCCTTGCATCTTGAATTGTAAACGAACGACGTGTGGCACCAATAGGTGTAGCTTTTCGCATATCAACATCTGGGAATAAGAAACCATTAACGGCATCTTTCAGAAACAACTGTGCGCCATCAGGAAAATCAGCAACATCCCATTCAAGTACTATCGGGAAGTTTGCAGGATTATCTTCCTTAATTTTACAATAATAGATAATTGATTCATTTGTATCATTCTTGTCGCGAATATCACGTGAATTTGAACGTTTTGGTGTGCCGTCACTATTATCGTCATCTGGGGCAAAATCGCCGAAACCAAAAGGAACTAATCCTGATTGCTCAAGTTTTGAACCTTTGGGAGGATACCAACGAGCTTCGAAAGAATTCATATCATAATCATAGGCGTATTCTCCAAACAAGGTATCTACTCCATCATGAGCTCTGTATCCTGTTCCAAAAATAATCTTACATTTTTCTGATTTTGCATTTGACAAATCAATATGAATACCCCGAGCGCGGTCAGCACCGGCATTGGGATTTAGTTCGTCAGGTACGCTGAAATAAATAAACGTAATACGCAACTTGATAGGATTAATCAAAGCCGTATTAGATTTAAACGTGATATAACCAACATAAATACCTGTTTTCTCAGGCCAATTTTGATTACTTGGGTCTGCCACCAATCGCCTTGGGTCGCATCTGATCTCCATCATCAAATGCCCGTCATCTTCAGAAGATATAGAGGGAATTGGCGTACCAAATGCATCATCACCCAATATACCGTTATCCAACCAATTTATATATCCATATCTCGTAGGCATTTGCCAACCGGCTGGCATCATATTCGACTGCCCGGGCAAAGCTCTAAACAACAACCATGGCTGGTCGGATTCAACAGTAATATCAAGCAATCTAGAAGATGAAACCTTATTAGTTATTTCAAGTCCTCTGCTACCAAACATAGGTCTTACAGAATATTGGTCAACTGTAATCGGGTCTTGCATATCCCAAATTTCTTGACTTCCACCAATTTCGGTAATCGGAGGAATAGTTCCTATACCTCTCTGCATTTGCCATCCAAAAGCAGGAACATTATCACTAAATCTCAAATAAATAGCACCAGGCAAACATCTCCAACCTGCATTCCACTTAATTGGATAAGGTCTGTTATTAACACCACCAAGACCTGTCCATTGAACTGGATTCGGATAATCGGTTGTAACATCACGGCCTTTGTACTCGGGTCTAAGAGCTTCAAAAGGTGCATGCATACGAATATTAAGGTTATTCCACATAATTGTATCATTCTTAATATAAATAGGTGTAAATAACGCCTGACCTATCGGTTTATCTATTTCAGGGATAACTCTAAATCTGATATAAAGCATAACTTTAAATTCATCAGATTGCAAATCGGTATTTGGCATAGGTTCCGTACTTGTACCAACGATAGTCATTGCTCTACCGTTTCTTGTTACTTCACCGGACGGATTTTCCTGAAAATAAGTTCCGTAAGATTTATCTTCAGTATCATACCAAGAAATATTAAACTTGTTAGCCAAAGGCTTATAGCCAAGTATTTCATCTTTTAAAGGCCAAGATAATTCTACGCCGACAGGTCTGATTGCAATTCTATTATACAATACAGTAAACCTGAAACTCTTGATTGGAGAAGGCTCATAAATACCTTTCGTCTCATCATAAGTCGCCCACCTGTTATCAACAAAAACAGGCATTAAAAATTCGCGTGGTCCGTTAGCAGCC
>CAZOOR010000063.1:0-15446 GCA_964581505.1 uncultured Hyphomicrobiales bacterium | reverse complement strand
ACAGCAAAAAGTAGCAATAGCTTTTTCATAAAAAAACTCCTTGTGTAATTGTAACACATAATGTTAATTAAAAAATATTATTTATTGTAAAAAAATATATCATTTTCTTTCTAACGAGCGAAAAATTATTAACGCTTAAATCGCCAGCCCTTATCCTCATGCTCAAAGACCCAGCCGATTATTTTTCCTTCATCTATTGTCTCAAAATTCTCCCAATAGTCCATATTGAAAGCATATCGCGAACTTGTGTCATCTTGGGGATATGATTGGGTTTCTTCCATAATCTTTCTTATTCTATCCTGCCAAGAAACAAAGTTCTTCGCTCTCAAATCTACCCAACCTTCATTGCACCATGTATCCACTTTTTCTTCTGTCATATCTAATTCCGTTTCACCCATATTGACAGGAATTTTCACTACCTTACCTCGCAAATATTTTTTACCGTCATTTAGCAAAATAACCAAGCCGATTGACAGCATTTGCGACCTAAATTCCTTGTCTTCAAGTACAACATTCTGACACATATTTGCAAGTTCTTCCGCCGATGTATCCAATACCTTACGATAACTACCGACCGCTCTTTTCAACAAATGTGCTTCATACAACAATTTGGAAAGTCTCGGCGGTCCCAATAACTCAAAGGCAACACTATTTACATCGTGTTCTTTTTCCAATTTCTTTATTTTATCAACGGCAAAATGCTTTAGCCATCCACCGCGATATGTAGGTCCAAGTGTCGAAGCATCAAGTGCGTTTAGAACATCTCTGCCCGTATTGCCTGCTCTGATTTCGTGTACAGTATAAGTGGCAATTTCTTCCGGTGTTACTATTTCCATTTGACCCAAAGCACTAATTGCCTCGAACTCTCCTCTCGAAAATATACCGTTCTCGCCTGTATCAATAAAAACAGACTCAAAATCCTTGCCAAGTTCTTCGATTCCCGCATCATCATTAAAATTAAAAGTACTTCCTACTTCTCTCGCTTCATCAGGTTTCATATCAACCAATTTAATTGGCTGACCTTTTTTATAAATTTTTCCATAAGCAATTTTTTTCCAAGCAATTGTTGCTGTCGGCTTAATTTCCTTAACCAGAGGTCCGTTAGGTGTACGTGCCATAAGGAAAAGCAACAATGTTTGCGCCCCGGCAACAGCTGATTTTGCCAATAGAACACGAGACGGTCTTTCTTCACTGTGTGTATAGGGTATATTCAAGCCCATTCCACCGGTCCCACTTGTTCCGATTTTCAGATACATATTCACTTTGTTATCAACCAGTGATTTGTAGAATATCTGAATATGTCTGATTAATTGCGGAATATAATCACTTGACATCATTCGTTCAATAACTTCATCACTAAGTTCGCCGGCGTTAATCTCTCTGCGTACAGCATTGACCGTATTATAAATATCCTGATAAGCGATAGCCGTAGCAGTATTGATACAATCAATCACTAAGTCCGGTTTCGCCTCTGTAATAAAACCATTCAAAGCCGACTGCTTCATAATATCATCTGATAAGTTGTCGTAAATATCACTTATCACACCTTTCCTTGCTTCTGCATCTTTCAAAACATCACCCCAGAACTTGTCTTTCCACTCTATCCGTGTAAAGATATTGCCCCATAACGGTTGAAATGTTTCAGGAGCAACATCGCTGTATTCCTTGCGTAAATCTTCTACCGCTTCTTCCGCTTCGTGTTGCTTTAATGATGAGATGTAGATTCTCGATGGTGAGTATTTCATCAGCTCGCGACTTATTGCCGCTCCGACCAAACCCCATCCGCCTAATAACAAAATTCTAGAACCTTTAATCTGCATTCAATAACCTTTAATTGAAATAATAAATGTACTTAGTTGCGATTTTCAAAATAATAAAATCTTTTGCTTCTACAAAATATTATATATATTATAATAATATTAGTTTAAGCGTTAAATCTTTTTCTCCCGATTGTCAAAGAACATTCTCTCAATAATTATCCGTAAAAAACTTTTCTTTTTTTGTTTTTACATTATCTCTATATATATGACACATTAACTCGAAAAGTGTCTCAAAAAAATATCACTTTTTTTTATTATTTTTCTTATATACGACAGTTGTTTCTTCATAAGTCCTTATTATACAAGTATTAATAAATTTTTCAACTTTTTTTTAAAATATCGCTGTTTTTTATAAAAATTACGTTTTTTAACAAAAATTTGAAAATTGAAATTTTTAGATTAATTAACATAATAGGGGATTTCTATTGGAATTCTACTTGTCAAATTTATATATTTTTCCATCAAACCCATATATTAAAATAATTTTCTTATTAAAATAGGCGTTCATAAATTTTTCGGATTTTATTCCTTCTGCTACTTTTTGGGATATATATATATCTGTCTCGTTTTTAAAAACAGCTCCTGCTTCATCAACAGCATAAATAGATTTATCCGACAAACTCCCCGATATTAAGGCACGTGGATATTCTATACTATTCATATATTTTATATTTACAAATGTCTTTCCTGCGTTTATAGAAAACAACAATATCCCCTTTGTCAGTTGCGAACCTACAAGCAGAACAGTATCACCCGAAACACTAATATCATTAATGGCAATATAATCGTTAGAAAAATCTATTACTTTTTTCCAAGTCCTACCGCTATCACTTGTCTTGTACAATTGATTAATTAAAAATCTATCTTTCCCAATAATTGCATAACCTGTGGATTTGTTTACAAATGATATTTTTTTTATCAAGCTATTACCTGCCGTAATATTTGCTTTCTTGAAAGATATTGCATTATCATCTGAATAATAGATAATTCCATTAGTACAACCAAGAAATATTCGGCTAAAACTATTCCTCCGATTATTTGTATTTGTTGAAATCGAAAAAATATTTGATACAAAAGGATTATCAATATCATCAAAATATATTTCCCGCCATTGCCCGCTAACATTATCACGTCTTAACAAAACTCCGCATAAGCATTTTGATAAGTAACCGCCGGCAAGAATTATATCATCACTTGTTGTACTTGAATTGAAATCCAGAATTTTGAGCGAAAATAAAAACACTTCTTTATTATCATAGATTGTTTCAAAATGATTATTACTTTTCAATAATGAAGATTTATAAACCCCTCCCCCATCATAATCATAAGCAGAAACATAGAGAACACCTTGAGAATTAAGCTCAACGGCACAATAATTTTTCTTTACATTTGTATCGGAAATATCAACTATATTCTTCTCTTTTGCAATAAGGAACAGTGGAAATAACAATAATATTACAAATAATTTCTTCATTATCATTTCATCATATTAATTATACAATTGTTTTGAGCCATCTTTTTCTTCTAAGCGAAACAATCGCCATCAGGGCAAAGACAATATGACTGACAAATATCGCATACCATATCCCATAATAAGAAAGCGACGTATATTCGGATAAAATATACGCAAAAGGCAGCTGAATTGCAAAAAATGTTAATGCTACCAAACGGAAACTCCTAAAATAATCACCCGAGCCGCTTATCACTCGTAACGAAATAATGCCAACTGCAAAAGGAATGTAGGCAAACACAGCAATTCGTAAATATATTTCAATTTCTAAAATCAATTTGAAATCATCAATAAAGATTCCGACAAATGATTTGCTAAAAATAAATATTAACAGCGCAAATACTAATAATAATAAAAACAATTGCTTAATTGCCGAACGATGGTAGGCGAATATTCTATCAATCTTTCCGGCTCCTAAATTCTGTCCGGTAATTATTTCTACTGCCGCTCCTACTGCGAAAATAGACATAAACACCATCATATCAATACTTGTGCCGAACATATAACACGTCAGAACGGTAACGCCGAATGAATTTACCAATGTAATCATAAATAATTTATTTACACTTACCGATAATATTTGCAATGTGGCAGGAAATCCGAGCTTGAAAATTTTCCAATACATTTTATAATCAAACTTTAAATTTTTAAACTCAAACTTGATTGACACTTTGCCTTTCAATACTCCGGCAATTGCCAGCACTAATCCTAAATTTTGTGCAATAGCAGTCGAAAGACCCGCACCTTGAATTTCTAATCGGGGAAAAAATGCAATACCGAATATGAAAAAAGGAGCAATCACCGCATTAATTACATTTGATATTATCAATATTGCCATAGGAAACACAGAATTGCCTGATGCTCTTATAATCGAATTCAAATGAAAAATCAAAAAAGTGGCAGGTATTCCGAATGCAGTTGTGCGAATATATGTAACAACCAAAGGTGCTACACGTTTATCTAAATTCATCAGCATCACAATATCATCTGTAAAAAATACAAATATTGCTGTTACTACAATCGAAATAAATAACATAAATAATATTGATTGTGATGCAGTATAATCAGCTTCCTTACGCTTCCCTTCGCCTAACCTGCGTGCAATAATAATTGCCGAACCTATGGCAAATCCACTTGCAACCGAGAACATCAGGAATATCAATTGTCCGCTAATCCTTATTGCCGCAAGCGAATCACTGCTTAATTTGCCCACATAGTACATATCTACCCAAGTATATAGATTCTGGATTAGAAAACTTATTGCTAAGGGCAATGCGAATTTTCGCAAAGACGAATCTATGGGACTGTTCAATAAATCTATATCTTTTTTCATCAGTTCCGGTTCAATTATTTTTCATTTTAAATATTTCGTTGAAATTTCGTTATTTTGTTTCTCAAAAAATTATAAATAGTTTATCTTTGAATTTTAAAATAACTATAATTTTGAAAACATTTTGTTAATCTTTGTTAAATATTTATGTTGATTTTCATAACTATAGCGGCAATATCCATATTTGCATTGAGGAGTATCATCTTCATTGTAGGTATGTACAAGGAACATCGAAATATTAGAACAACTAATAATTCGGATAAATTCTATGTCTCCGTTATTGTTCCTGCTCGAAATGAGGAAATCCATATTGCCGACTGTATTCGTTCAATTAGTGCAAACAAATATCCAAATGATAAATTGGAAATTATTGCTGTTAATGACCGCTCAAATGATAATACCTTAAATATTCTACAACAATTACAAAATGAAATCCCTAATCTCAAAGTAGTAAACATAGAAAACGAATCTCAAAAACAGAATTTACAAGGCAAACCAGGTGCATTGCAGGCAGGTATTAATCATTCACAGGGAGATATAATTATGTTTACAGATGCCGACTGTATTGTTGGTGAACATTGGATTGAAACAATTTCATCGCAGTATAGTGATAACAATGTCGGTTTGGTGGCATCTTTTACTAATGTTCTCGGCAATAGAATATTTGATAAAATCCAAGCAATTGAGTGGGCTTATCTCCATACTATGGCAAGCGCAGGTGTCGGACTCGGGCAACCGCTCGGCTGTTATGGCAATAACTTATCCATCAGACGCAGTACTTACAATGCGGTAGGTGGTTATCAAAATATACAATTTTCCGTTACCGAGGATTTAGCACTCTTACAGGCAGTTCATAACTCAGGTAGTCAGGTTAGATATATTACACATAAGGATTCCGATGTAGATACTTACGCTTGCAAAACATTTGGCGAATACCTGAAACAAAGACATAGATGGGCAGTCGGCGGTCTGGCACTCGGTTGGCGTGCCGCAATTTTTATTATCTCTTCTGCATTACTGATATTAGGTGTAATTTCAACAATTATTTATTGGCAACCGCTCTATCTTGCCGCTATTGTTTTCTCCAGAATATTTTGGGATTACTGGTTAATAGGAAGCTCCTTCAACATTTTGCAGAAGAAGGAGCTGAAAAAATGGATTCCTGTCGGAGTACTTTTCTTTATTATTCTCGAATCTTTTGTCCCCTTCCTTGTGCTAAAAAAGAAAATCGAATGGAAAGGTCAAGTCTTCGATAGAATAAAAAACTAATACGGTTCATTCATTCCATTGAACATATTAAGCGCTTCATCAAGGGTAAACTGCCCTATATCACCCTTACCATGTTCTCTTAACGAAATCTTTTGTTCATCTAATTCTTTCTGACCGACAATAACAGCATAAGGAATCTTTTGCTGTTCCGACTCCGCAATCTTCCTGTTAATCTTTTCGCTTCGCAAATCTATTTCCGTTCTAAATCCGGCTTCATCAAATTTTGCTTTTAACTCTTCGGCATACTGATACTGATTGCCGCCAATAGGTAAGACTTTAATCTGCACGGGTGCCAACCAAAACGGGAAATTACCTGCATAATGCTCAATAAGTATTGACATAAATCTTTCCAAAGAACCGAACGGAGCGCGATGAATGATAACAGGTGTATGCGGCTGATTATCAGAACCAATATATTCAAGTTTAAATCTTTCCGGCATTACATAATCTACCTGTACAGTCCCGAGCTGCCATTTTCTGCCAATCGCATCTTTGACGATAAAATCAATTTTGGGTCCATAGAATGACGCCTCGCCAATACCTATATCGTAATCTAAACCCATTTCATCGGCAACTTCAGTTATTTCCCTCTCAGCCTTTGCCCATTGTTCTTGCGAACCTGCATATTTATCAGAATCGTCATCACGGAAAGAAAGACGTGTTCTGACTTCCATATCAAATGTCTTGAATACCAATTGCGTTAATTCAATTGTACTTTTCAGCTCGTCCTTCAATTGTTCGGGAGCGCAATATATGTGAGCATCATCTTGTGTAAATCCTCTAACACGTGTCAAACCGGTCAATTCGCCGGACTGTTCATATCTATAAACAGTACCGAACTCAGCCAAACGCACCGGCAAATCGCGATATGAACGTAACTTCGAGGAATATATCTGATGATGATGAGGACAGTTCATCGGTTTGAGTAAATACTCTTCATCTTCTACCGTAATAGGCGCAAACTGTGAATCGGCATAATATGGATAATGCCCCGATGTCCTATATAAATCCAAATTGCCTATGTGCGGCGTAATAACCTCCTGATAGCCCCGCTTAATCAATTCTTTTGTAATGTAGCGTTCAAGCAGTCTGCGGACAGTTGTTCCCTTTGGTAGCCATACGGGCAACCCATTACCGATTTTCGGACTAATTAAAAATAATTCAAGCTCCCTACCGAGTTTTCTGTGGTCTCGTTTCTTTGCCTCTTCCAGCATTTCAAGATAATCATCAAGCATTTTTTTCTTCGGAAAGGAAATACCGTAAATTCTTGTCATCTGATTTCTATCGGAATCACCACGCCAATAAGCACCGGCAACAGATAATAATTTGACATATTTAATCATACCTGTATTCGGTAAATGCGTTCCTCTACATAAATCAATAAAATCACCCTGCTTGTAGAAACTAATCTCCTCGCCCTTCAAACCTTCAAGCAATTCCACTTTATACTCATCACCAACTTTTTTCCAATGCTCAATAGCCTCTTCCCAAGAAATTTCAATACGTTCAAATTCTGCATTGCGTTTTGCCAATTCAAGCATTTTCTTTTCAATTGCCGGAAGGTCGTCTATTGAGAGTTTCGTATCGTCCGGCAAATCAACATCATAATAAAAACCGTTTTCGATTGCAGGTCCTACACCGAATTTAGCACCGGGATACAACATAGATATTGCCTCTGCCATCAAATGAGCTGATGAATGCCAAAAAATTTCCTTACCAGTTTCGTCCTTAAAAGTAACTATTTCAATTGTAGCATCAGCATCGATTGGTCTCGTAATATCATATTTTTCTCCGTCAAGAAAAATACCGAGTGCTTCCTTTGCCAGACGCGGTGATATTGATTTTGCTATCTCATAACCATTTGTTCCGTTTGGGAATTCTTTTAGGTCGCCGTTTGGGAATGTAATTTTCATTATATTTTCTACTTATTAAGTTATATTAAAAATAAAAAGATTAAAACGTTATATTATTTGAAATATTTGCAAATTAATTTGAAGTTTTTGCACCGTAATAAGCAAATGCTCCAAAACTGACTGCTGATTTTGTTTCTTTCTCATTCCAAATATCATAATATAAAAACCTACTTTCACTTGGTTCGAGTAGTTTTAATATAGAATAAATGGGAGCAAGTCCGCATATTTTATTTCTATCCTTAATATTTGCAACAGATTGGAAAAATGGCACAGGTTCACATTTTGCAAGATGATGGATTAATTCCTCATCTTCTATTTTTAATTGGGACAATCTCTCATCAGCATCAAAATCATCATCAAATTTCCTTCCGATATGTGCCATATCAGCACTTGCAATATAAACCGCTTCATAGCCGCTTTCGTTGATAACCTTTCTCAGATTAGAAATAAAATCAACAAACTTCCTGTCATCGGACGGTAATATTCCCTTATAAATATCACCGACAAAGGAATTAACAAGTATAGGCAATATTTTGAACGGTTTATCTTTGAAAAAATACTGCGACATCAAAACCTGAAATTCAATAGAATGTTCATTCCTGTGTGCTATTTCGTCTAAAATCAATTGAGCGTCTTCATTTGCAGTTTCCAATAAAGCATTTGTCAAATCACTTGCATTTTGTACAATACCAAATGGTGTCTCAAAATGCTTTTCGCTTAGAATAAACCTTTTACTCGAACCATTATGCGAAGTACCGAAAACAACAATTAAATCCGGGTTTTTGCCCCTCAAAGCATTATAAGCTAATGAATAGGCTCTATGAGCCTGCTTACCAATCCGAAAATCAATATGTGGAACTATAATCATATCGGCACCGGCTTTTACATCTTCTTTATCGCTAGATGCAAAAATCGCCTGCATTTCCTTCTCCAATTCCGACTTATTATCGGCATAAGAACTACCCGAACAATAGGCAGGACGAACAGTAGAACCGAGATATGTATCAATATCCTGCTTCAACCACTTAAAACGCTGACTATCCAAATACCCCATATAATCAAGAAAATTAACAAGGTTAATAAATGAATCCATTATTTCTTTAACTTCTTCATCTTTATTGTCCCCGCTAATTGCCTGCTCAACACTTGCAACGGAATAGTTCCCGTCCAAATATCCAAGCAAAGGTAGGAAATCCGTAGGAATACTTACGGCTTGTGTCGCATAGTTATTCGGGTCGGTCAGATACATATACTCCCTACCCTCTTCCTTATATACTTCCGCCTTGATTTCAGCTCTAATGGAAGGCAACACAGTTCCATTACTCATTTATTATTTCCCTTCTTCATCAATGTCTGAGTTAGAATAACAATAACTATTGCACTCAGAATATTGACAATAACGGCAATAAAAAAACCTGTTTCACCAGAATTGTCATACGCTATCCAAAACATAAAAGCGGTAACAAGGTTTAATATTGCTACAATGAACATAGCATTCTTTGCTTTGCGATTCAAATCCTGTAAATGTTTATCAGCCATAATCTATCTCAATGCCTCCTCCAATGCTGTTTTAGCATCTGTTTTATTATCTCTGTATTTAATAATCATTGGTGAATAAATGGAAAGCCCGTTTTGGCGTCCGAACTCACTATCAATTTGTCTAGCGCCCGAAACAACCACCGCTCCTTCCGGTATTTCCAAGGGCTTACCTTCGCCGGCTGTGATAATTCTTTCATTTGGCAAATCATACACTTTTGTCGAAGCGGTTAAAATCACACCCGATGCCAAAACCGCCCTTTTCCTAACAAGCGTTCCCTCATATATCCCACAGTTACCACCAACAAGTACATCGTCTTCTATAATAACCGGTTTCATTCCGGCAGGTTCAAGTACACCCCCGATTTGTGCGGCGGCACTTAGATGAACCCGCTTCCCTATCTGGGCGCAAGTGCCGACAAGTGCGTGCGAATCTATCATTGTACCTTCATCAACATAAGCACCTATATTTACATACATTGGCGGCATACAAATAACCCCTTTGGCAATATAGCTTCCCGTTCGTATTGAAGAACCGCCGGGTACTATCCGCACTCCGTCCGTAATATCAAAACTATGGAGCGGCAATGTATCTTTATCATAAAAAGGAAAACCCGAAGTATAATTCACTTCATTCATCTTTCCGTATTTGAAAAGCAACAATATCCCTTGCTTAACCCAAATATTAACAGCCCAGCCGCCTTTACCGTCAGGCTCGGCAGAGCGTATTTCACCATTATTTAATTTTTCGATTAATCCCTGACTAATTTCATTAATCAGCATTTCATCAGATTCGATATTATTTTCGACAATACCGATTATTTTTTCTTTTAAGGTCATATACTACCTATTGTAAAAAGCAAAGTTCAACATTTTATATACCAATCTTGCCACAGTTAAATTAGGATGCTCCAAACCATCTATCGGTGCTAACTCCACGACATCAAAGCCGATGATTTTTCTGCCGGAAGCAATTATTTCCCTTAAAATATCCAAGGTCTCCGAATACAGAAATCCGTCCGGCTCCGGTGTTCCGGTCGCCGGCATAATTGCAGGGTCTAAATAATCAACATCAAAAGTAATATAGACCTCTGCACCCAGAGTATCCACAACTTTTTTTTGCCAATCCTTGCTATGCAAACCTCGGCGAATCGAAGAAGCATAAAATGTGTTAATAGCATTTGAGTTAATAAATTCCGCTTCTTCTAAACATTGCGCCCTAATACCGACTTGCGTAATTCTGTCATTCGGGAAAAACTCCGCCACACGCGCCATTATACTCGCATGCGAATATTTAGAACCTTCGTACTCATCTCTTAAATCCGAATGTGCATCAAATTGCAAAAGAGACATTGACGGATATTTGGCAAAATGAGCCCTGATTGGTGCAGTAGAAATCGTATGCTCGCCACCTATTGTAACAGCAAACTTACCGTCTTTAATAACATTTGCAACTACGGTTTCAATCAACACCAAAGCCTCCTCATCGGTTCTTCCACCGAAATCAATCGCCGATAATGTTGCAATACCTTTATCGAAACACAGCTCACGCTCGAACTCATCATCATAGAACTCGACATAAGCACTTGCATTCAATATGATTTCGGGGGCATAACGAGTACCCCCGCCATAACTTACAGTATGCTCGTAAGGTGCTGAAATAATTGCAATTTCCGCTTTTTCGTAATTAGAAAAAGCATCTTCAATCGCTAAAAAATTTCCATCTGCGGATAAAGTTTTCATAAAATTAAGTTAAATTGCAAAAACAAATATAATGAATTTATAAATAATTCTTTTTTATTTGGAATTAACTTGGAACTATACACTGTTTTCTTAATATTTTTTTTCCTTTAAATACAAAACAGTAATTTACGTCAATAATATGTTAATAATTTTATAATTAAGAGATACGACAATGATTGGAATTTTAAAGAAAGTTTTCGGAACAAAGCAAGACAAAGATATTAAACTTCTAAAACCATTAGTTGAAGAAATTAATGCAGAATATAATAAATTAGAGTCTCTATCTGATGATGAAATCAAGGCAAAGACTGGTGAGTTCCGCAAAATAATTGCAGACAATACTGCTGATTTGGAACAAGAAAAAACCGACTTGGAAAATAAACTTGCTAACGAGGCTATGACTGCTGACGAGATTGCAGACACTCACGAAAACATTAAGCGAATTGAAGACGAGATATTTGAAACAGTTAATGACACTCTTGACGAATTGCTCCCCGAAGCTTTTGCTGTTGTAAAGCAGGTCTGCAAGCGACTTACGGAACAACAATTCAGATATGAATACTCCGGCAATGCCGGCGTTTGGGAAATGATTCCGTATGATGTGCAGCTTATGGGTGCAGTCATTCTACATCAAGGTAAAATCGCCGAAATGGCAACAGGTGAAGGTAAAACATTAGTTGCTACCCTACCGATGTATTTGAACGCATTATCGGGTAAAGGTGTACACCTTGTTACTGTCAATGACTATTTGGCAAAACGTGATGCCGAATGGATGATGCCTGTCTATGATTTCCTCGGTATTTCAGTTGGTGTTATTCAATCGAATATGGATAATGAGCAACGTAAGCAAATGTACAACTGCGATATTACCTATGGTACTAATAATGAATTTGGCTTTGATTACCTACGTGATAATATGGTTTCCGAAATTGAGCAAATGGTACAAAGACCGCACTGGTACGCTATTGTCGATGAGGTTGATTCCGTCTTGATTGACGAAGCACGTACTCCTCTAATTATTTCCGGTCCTGTCGGGCAGGCTTCCGACCAAAAATTTGATGAGTTAAACCCACGTGTACAAAAATTAGTTGATGCACAGAATAGACTTATTAATAAAGTTTTAAATGATAACGAAGAAAATATAAATTCCAAAGACAAAGAAAAAAGAGAAAAAGGCGGCATCGCATTATTAAAGGCACACCGTGCGTTACCCAAACATAAGAAACTGACAAAGCTTATCCAAGAACCGGAGAATATGACCCTGTTGAAAGAAACAGAACTTTTCTTTTTGCGTGAGCAAGGCAAAAGAATGCACGAAATTGATGATGAATTATATTATTCAATTGATGAAAAAAATCATCAAATCGATATTTCCGATAAAGGTCGAGAAATGCTTGCAGGCGGACAGACGGACAGCGATATGTTCATTATTCCCGATATGGGTATGGAACTTCATGAAATTGATAATGACGAGGAACTTTCCGAAAAAGAAAAACAAAAAAAGATTGATCAACTTAATCTTTTATTTGCCGAAAGAAGCGACAGAATCCATACTATAACTCAGTTATTACGTGCTTACTCACTCTACGAGAAAGATGTCGATTACGTAATTCAGGACAACAAAGTAATGATTGTCGATGAATTTACCGGTCGTATTTTGGACGGTCGCCGCTACTCCGAAGGTCTTCATCAGGCTATCGAGGCAAAGGAACACGTAAAAGTTGAACGCGATACACAGACACTTGCAACAATTACATTGCAGAACTATTTCAGACTTTACAAAAAACTCGCAGGTATGACAGGTACTGCCGAAACAGAAGCCGGCGAATTTGAAAAAATCTACTCCCTCGAAGTTGTCGTTATTCCGACTAACAGAAAAATCGTCCGTGATGACCGTGATGATTTAATCTATAAAACAAAACGTGAAAAGTATAATGCCATTGTCGATTTGATTGATGAAGAACTTAGCAAAGGAAGGGCGTTATTGGTTGGTACTACAACGGTCGAAGTTTCCGAACTGCTCAGCAAGATGCTCAAAAGAAGGAAAATCCATCATAATGTTTTGAACGCCAAACACCACGCACGTGAAGCCGAAATTGTTGCCGGTGCCGGTAAGAAAGGCGCCGTTACTATTGCTACTAATATGGCGGGACGCGGTACTGATATTAAACTCGACCACGAAGTAAAGAAAAACGGCGGTTTGGCTATTATCGGTTCCGAACGCCACGATGCACGCCGTATTGACAGGCAGCTACGCGGACGTGCCGGACGTCAGGGCGACCCGGGTTCATCGCAGTTCTTTATCTCACTCGAAGATGATTTGATGCGTCTATTCGGTGGAGAACGGATAGCAGGCGTTATGCGAACCCTCAAAATTCCCGAAGGCGAACCTATTCAGCATTCTATGATTACAAAGAATGTAGAACGCGCCCAGAAAAAAGTTGAAGAAAACAACTTTGGCATTCGTAAAAGATTGCTCGAATACGATGATGTAATGAACCAACAACGTGAAGTTATCTACACAAGACGTAAAAATGCTCTTCGCGGCGAGCGACTTCGCGGCGAGCTTTTTGAATATATTGAAGACATGGCTTTCGATTGGCACGACCAATTCTACCCGACTTTAAATCTTGACGGTCTCCGTAACCTCTGCCGTGCTACTCTTCTCAGCGATATTAAAATTGAAAGCAATGAATTCGAGAAAATGAAGGATAGTGATGTCGTTAATAAAATTATCGAAGCCGCTAATGATTTCTATTCCAGAAAAGAAGATACTCTCGGCACAGAGTTTATGTCTTATCTTGAACGTGTTGCTGTTCTGCAAACTATTGACGAGAAATGGCGTGACCATCTACGCGAAATGGACGACTTGAAAGAAGGTATCCATCTACGTTCTTATGGACAGAAGGACCCCTTACTCGAATATAAGCAGGAAGCATTTAAAATGTTTGTCGATTTAATAAAAGAAATCAATAAAGAATCAGTAGAATTTGCATTTAAATATTTCCCAAAAATTGTTGAGAAACACAAAACAAAAAGTCAGCCACCGAGACGCGCCATACCCGAAGTAAAAACTACAGTTATGGATACTTCCAACCTCAGTTTCTCGCATTCCGAGCAAGTACCGGAATATCTGAGAGGCGGCGGAGGTGGTGGAGGTTCCGAACAGCAGGGCGGCGGTTCGGAACAGGTAAAAGTACAGACCTACCGTAAGACCGAGAAGAAAGTCGGCAGGAACGACCCATGCCCCTGCGGCAGCGGAAAGAAATATAAACATTGTTGCGGTAAAGCCTCAATGAACTAATTATTAAGGGTTGATTTTTTTCAACCCTTTTTTTTTGTACAAAATATTATTATATTTACAATATATCATAGTAATAATTAATAATTGGGTATAAATATGGCTGAGTATAATGCAAATATCAATAGAACACAAAATGGTAAATTATTCATCAATACACCCGAATATAAAGAACTAAAACAGAAAGCCGATTTGCATCTGAATGCAAAAGAAAAATACACGAATTTCTACGGAGTTTACGAGACATCGGCAGAATTTTTTGATAAACTTGTAATCATTTCTGCCGCCGCAGTTAAATCCGACAGTATTCTTCGTAAGGAAGAAAGTATAGTTTGTGAAGAAATTTGCAATGAACTTAATATTGATTGGGGTACTTTTTCTGAAAAATTGGAAGAGGAAATTTCATCAATTGATAGGAATGATTTTGCATCTGTCGAAAAATATCTTACAAGCAAGATAGAAAAGCAGGAAAGCAAAAACGCAATGGTTCTATTCGAGGCGGCACTCCATATTTCACTTGCGGACGGAATGCTACTCGAAAGCGAATGCCGCTTACTTGCCGCCATTGGTACTTTACTCAATATACCAACTAGCAAAATGCTTGCACGGCTCGGGCTGTTCCTGCGACAGGAAAAGGAAGTTGTAGTAGCACCACCACAAAACTTCGACTGGCTATACGGCGCCGGCGGCAGCGATTTTTACTGATATTAAAACACCTATCGCTACACAATATCTGATTATTTTTATGATATTATTGGAAATTTCTTTTGCAAATAGAATCGTATTATAAAACCAATAAACCGCATCTATCAGGGTGCGGTTTTGTTTTCGGCTGTTTCCCCTGCGTCCTTTGTGAGCGGGCTGGGTGAGGAGCGGGTGTTTTTAACTCACCTATCCGTCAAAGTTTCACAAGTCCACCCCTCTTGCAGATGGAAACTGGAAGGCAAAAGACCATCATACAACTGTTTTTTTCTCTCCTTGCTAAGGAGAGATGTCGCGAAGCGACAGAGAGGTTGGCTGTTTG
>CAZOOR010000062.1:12643-16167 GCA_964581505.1 uncultured Hyphomicrobiales bacterium | reverse complement strand
TTAAATATGTGGAATACAAAGGAGCCCTAACTGTGTCCCAACTCTCCCAATTATTATGGACATAGATTAAATACCTATGATATTCGCCGTCATCTAACTTTAAGTAGCCAAAAGATGAATATAAAGTTTTATTAATATATCTCAAATCTTTGACACTAACACTAAGTATTGAACCATTGTATTCTGGCCATTTATTATACTTCCACGTTTTACCCCCATCGGTTGTTGTACAAAAAAATAATTTTCTATTGGAATCAAAACCGAATTCTGTCATAGGCATAATACCAATATTTTCGTCATACATAACAACAGTATGATTTACCAAATTTGTATCGGTTCTGAAAACATCCCAAGTTTCACCTTTATCAGTCGAACGCAAAACAAGCCCGGAATCACCAACTGCAATACACAATTTTTCATTTGGGTAGGATAAACTATGTATTTTTGGTACTAAATGATAATCATCTGCACCTTTAAAATAGGCAGAATCCATATAAACTTTTTTCCAGGTTTTGCCGCCGTCTGTTGTCCTTTGAATATGAAAACCTCCAAGTTTGTCTTTATTCACAAGATACATACAATTCAAACTGTCGCAGCATTTTAAATCAATTATTTTTCCGAATTTAAAATCTATTGAATCAACCATTTGCCATTTATTCTGACCTAAAACATTAATTGTTATAAAAAATAAAAATATTAAATGATATATATGTTTTATTCTCATAATTTTTCTCTCCATGAATTTACGAATTAATAAAAAAAATGTAACCTATACTGTTATTGAAAACAGTATAGGTTACAAAACACATTACCTGACTATATTTATTTTATTCCTGAACAGCAAATTATTATTAATATTTACTCTCAACAAATACACACCGGAGGGTAAATTAATATTAATTTCGCGTTTTAACAAATATGAATTTTTAGAGAACGAATCCCTGTAAACCAAATTCCCGAATAAATCAACAATCCTGAGTTTAATTTGTCCGTTTTCCTTGCAAGCAATATTTACGTAATTTACGCTATTGCTTCTGTCGTTAGTAATGAAAACATTACAATCAGTATTTTTTTCATTAACATTCGTGTTAATGAATTGATGATTAGACGAGCCTACGGGAAGCATTGTAATGCAGTTTGAACCTGCGCAGGGCGGGTAACTCTGGTTATCACACTGAATTGGTCCAGGTATATTCTCATCTAATTTATCAAATGAATAGTATTTGATTTCTTGTGTTGCTGGATCTTTAATATAACAAACCTTATATCTTGCATAGCAACATTCCACACCGTCGCATTTCTTCTTGTATGTTTTGGTAATTAGATTGCCATTCTCATCAATCCCAACTAATACTTCATATCTCATCCAGCAATCGGAAGTAATCACACGATAATTAGTGAAGCACTTTATTTCTCCTACATTCCATGGGGTAATACCGGATATTCCGAATTTGTCTTTTACAAATTGATTGTTCCAAATCTGCTCGAGCATTTTTTTAACTATTTCGTCCGGACAGTTGCAATGACTCAAGAAATTGAAGCTGATAATCTGCACATCTCTATGTAATGAATTACCGTTTTGGTCCTTAACGTGACGATATGTATATCTGAATTTGGCATAGCAAATTTCACCTGTGCTAGGACAAACAAATATCACCTCTCCATCATTGGGGTTTTCCCAGCCACCCGGGTTAGTAGGTGGGTAGCAGGGAACTTCCAGACTGGTGCAAGCAAGCAAAGAGTCGTCTTTCACACAGAAATAAGCTGAATCGCCCTGGTACTGGAATTTAATATGAATAGGAATAGAACTCATACCGAGGAAATCCGCTTTTGCAACGCAGAACTCATAGGATGATTGCCCGCTTGGTAAGGGAGTAAATGATTTAAATAATTCCTTGTTTTCCAAAACCGAAACAACCGATACATTATCAATTATCCCTGATTGGCAGCTATCCGGTAAATCAATATGCAGTTTATAACAGCAGACCGAACCGTCTTCATAAGTAGGAGCTACTTCAATATACGCATTAATTGATTCGCAACAAGAATCGGGTACCGGTAGGCACTGCACGAAAAAGTCATTGGATTTACATCCGTCGTTTTCGCTTTCTATAGAAAACTGAAGTCTATATACATTGCCGTCATTTGGGAAGCATATTTTTGCAACGTTCAAGGTTTCTCCCGGCGCAATGAAATGCGAATAATTCTTCTTAATAATATAATTCGTACCGACAACGAATGGGGTATTTTGCGACCAACCTGTTTCATAATTTATTAATCCGCTGAAAAAGCTATTGTCTGTAATTGTTGTAATACTACCGTCAGCATTCATTCTTGTCAATAATAATGTAATCTTATCAACAGGCACATAGCAATCTTGGTCATTATAAATTTTCAGATTATAGCAACAATCATTAGAATCGGCTTCGAATAGGATTTTGTCAAATCCGCTGTTGCAATCGCATGTGCTATCAGCAATCTTATATACATTGACAGAATCAATGAAATAGTAAGTACTAATGAGACTATCGTTTGGTACAGCCGGACCGGCAAAATCAACATCTTCTTCCCAGTTTAGTTTGAAATTACCAATAGTCATATAATATAAATTCACCGGAGCAATAATATCACCTTCAAGAAGCATCCATTGAGTACCGTAGGGTCCACCATGCTGGTTTAGATAATCAGATATTATATCCCTCCTATACATCTTACAGAGTTGATTATTGTCATTATCAATATCCAAAGGATACGCACCGTCTTGAACATACTGTACACTATCAAAATAAGCATCAATCTTATTGATTAGATAATGTCCTGTTAACGGATACCAACCGGAATCATTATTTGCCCAACTTATCCTAAATGACACATGATAAATATGGCCTTGATGTAAATAATTACTGGTATCAGGACCTCTCAATCTTTGGGTAATATATTCCGCATAATTATCATTGCTGTCAATAGGGTTTTCTTGTGGTACTTTCCTTAAGTTTCCTATACCAACATAGGCATCTTCGGTATTAAGTACAAACGAATCAACAATTCCGTCTCCATCATCGTCAAAAGGTTCTTGCTTATGGTTATCCGAGTTATCGCCAAAACGATTCCTGTAATTATCAGGAACGTCAATCTTGATTGCCGGATAAATAGTTACACTTCTATGAAAATAATCAGGTGAACCTACGTAATAATCCGGATCGCTAACATTATAAACACCATTACTTGGGTCATACCATCCGTCGCAACCTTCCGGTCTTTGTTTGTGTCTGTCAGCAATTACTGGATAATTCATACCGAACCAATCACCTATACAGTGTGTTAGTTGAAGTGAAGTTGCACCCCCACCTTCCCAAGAAATGTCTGTAGGTAAAGGGGCGTGCCATTCAAAACTGCCGTTCTTCACCAGATTGGTTTGGGATTTTGCAGGTAATGAAAATAATAGCATAAACATCAGTAAAATTACTGCTGCGACTGTGCGACTGTGCGACTGTGCGACTGTGCGACTGTGCGACTGTGCGACT
>CAZOOR010000062.1:0-12543 GCA_964581505.1 uncultured Hyphomicrobiales bacterium | reverse complement strand
ACTGTGCGACTGTGCGACTGTGCGACTGTGCGACTGTGCGACTGTGCGACTGTGCTTTTTCTTAATATTATACATAAAAAGCCTCCACATTTTTTTGAAAAAAATTAATACAAGCACTACGCTTGAGATATATATAAAGATATTTTTTTCAAAACCCTGCTATAAATATAAGAAAAAAAATGTAATAAAACAAAAAAAGATGTATTCCGCCCAATAAATACAAGTATTAACTAATTAGCTGTATTATATTCGTATTTTATCCCTATTCCTTTTGCATCATATTTTGTTATACAGAAAAAGATTTTATTACTGCTATTGGCTATATTTTTCTTAATTTTGTTTTTTTAATTATTGAGATAATGATTATGTCAGAAGAATTTCAATTGAACACAATAGATGAAGCCCTGAAAGACTTGGTGCAGGGTAAAATGGTAATTGTGATGGATGATGAAGACCGCGAAAATGAAGGTGATTTAATTTCCGCTTCGGAACTGATTACACCCGATATTATCAATTTTATGTCCTCCAAAGGTAAGGGATTGATTTGTGTCGGTATTACGGAAGAGCGTGCTAAGTCTTTGGATTTGGGAATTATGGTCAAGGAAGCAACGGGACTGCACGGCACAAGGTTTACTGTTTCCGTTGATTATAAGCACGAAACTACAACAGGTATTTCTGCTTTTGACAGAGCGGCAACCGTTAGAGCTTTATGTAATAACAGCACTAAACCTGATGATATGGCACGTCCCGGACATATTTTTCCGCTGATTGCCGAGAAAGAAGGCGTACTAAAACGTGCCGGGCATACGGAAGCATCTTGTGATTTGATGAGACTGGCTGGTTTGAAACCTTCCGGCGTTCTTTGCGAGATTATTAATGATGACGGTTCTATGGCTCGGCGTCCCGATTTAGAGAAGTTCGCAAAGAAATATGATTTAAAAATTATTACTGTTAAAGATTTAATTGCATATAGATTGAAAACGGATTTTCTCGTTAAGTCTGTTGCAGAGGCGCATTTGCCTACTGCTTACGGCGAGTTCCTGGTTAAGGTATATGAGAATACAGTCGATAACAAAGAACACGTAGCTTTGGTCAAGGGAGAATGGAGCGAAGATGAGGTTATTCCTGTGCGTGTTCATTCCGAATGTTTAACGGGAGATGTTTTCGGTTCGCTTAGATGTGATTGCGGCGACCAGTTGCATAATGCTATGAGTATGATTGAAAAGGAAGGTCGGGGCGTTCTGCTCTATATGAGGCAAGAGGGCAGGGGTATCGGTTTAATAAATAAAGTGAAAGCTTATGCTTTGCAGGATAAGGGACTGGATACAGTAGATGCTAATATCGAACTTGGCTTTAAACCCGACCCGAGAGACTATGGTATTGGGGCGCAGATTCTTTTTGACTTGGGTGTGAGGAAAATGAAACTTATTACTAACAATCCAACCAAAAGAGTAGGCTTGGAGAGCTACGGTATTTCCGTTGAGGAACTTGTGCCAATAGAAGTACAACCAAATCCCATCAATAAGAAATATTTAGAGACCAAGAAACATAAAATGGGACATTTGTTAAATAAAGTTGATTGATTTTTAACACTTATTTATTATATTTGTTACGGTTTGAATTTGGGGATTCCGAAATTATATTTCGGAATCTTTATTATTACTATTGAAAACAATTATTGACAGGTGATTTATGGCTAACGTTGTATATCTTACAGCCGAAAGAGCAAGGGAACTGGAGCAGGAACTGCACGTATTAAAATCAAAGGGCAGAAGGCAGATTGCAGATAAAATAGCAGAGGCACGCTCGCATGGCGATTTGTCCGAAAATGCCGAATACGAGGCGGCAAAGCACGAGCAGGAACTCCATGAATTGAAGATTGCGAATCTGGAGCGTACCCTGATGAATGCGCAAATTATTAAACCGGAAGAACTGCCGAATGATAAAATCTATATTTTGTCCAAAGTAAAAATGAAGAACAAAAAGAATAAATCCATTATGAATGTTATTCTTGTTAGTTCCGAGGAAGCCGATTTTGAAAAAAATAAAATGTCGGTTACTTCGCCCATAGGTAGAGCATTATTAGGTAAAAAGCTTGGAGACGAAGTAGATATTAAGGTACCGGCAGGTACTATTACTTACGAAATTCTGGAAATCAGCAGGTAATTCTCATAAGTGATTAAACCTATTGCAGTAATATGTGTCTAATAATTGAAGTTGGACACATATTTTTTTTAAATGTACAAAACAGCAACCATAATTTTGACAGAAGACAGAGACATAATAACTCAGTTCGCTGAAGGCAAAACGGATATTGCCGCAACGGCATTTGTCAGGAAATATCAAAAGTTCGTTTACTCAATTGCTTACAGGTATTTACGCGATTATGACGATGCAGAAGATGTCGCACAGGAAGTATTTATAAAAGCGATTAAGTATTTGCCTAAATTTCGGGGTGATAGTAGTTTACAAACTTGGATTTATAGAATTACTGTTAATATTGCTATCAGCGCACTTCGCAAAAGAAAGATTAGAAATAAGTTCAATATTTTCGGAAAAAATGATGATAATTTGCCTGAATATTCTCTTGCAGATAGCAATTCCAAACCGGATACTATAATGGAAGGTAAAGAAGTTAAAGAATTGTTCCATAAGGCATTAGCACAATTACCGGAGAAACAAAGAGAGACATTCGCTTTAAGATACTTTGATGATATGACTTACGAGGAAATATCCAAACTGTTGGGAACGAGTGTCGGCGGACTTAAAGCAAACTTTTATCACGCTGTAAAAAAACTATCTAAATTTATGAATGAAGAGGCTTATAATGCTTAATAACATTTATACTTATGAGGAAATGCAGGAAAGAATAGCAGATTATTGTTTGGGGAAACTAAACAATGAAGAAATAATACTGTTCGAGAAAAGTATTCCTCATTATACGGAATTACGGAATGAGATTGAAGAAATGCAGTCGGCATTTTCGACTGATTATAAATCTGTAATTAATGACGATATGGAAAGGAAAGCACGCAATTTATCTGTTCGCGTTAATGATAAATTAGCAAATGTGAAAATTTCAAATGTTACTAAGTATCTTAAATATATAGCACCTGTGCTTGGTGTTGTGCTTCTCTTTTTTATTATTCGGCAGACAAATATTGATATTCCACTTGCAAGCGAGCAAGTAATCAGCGAGCAGGATATTGACGAAATAACGGCTGATGTCAATAATTCGGACGAACTCTTGCAAGTAATTGATGAGAATGATAATTACGATGAATTTTCATCGGAAGTAACTATTGATGACATTGGATATGATGCCGATGAAGTATATGATGATATTGTGATTGATGATTTTTTTGCTGATATTGAGAATAATATTGAGGAGTTAAACGGATTGGATTTAACCGAAGACGATATATATTCTATATTTAATCAAATAGATAATGAAGAATTTGAACAAATTTTAAAGGAGTTTCAAGATGTTAAAATCGTTTCTTAAAAACAGTACTTTGGCACTTATGGTTATTCTGTTCAGTGCCACTGCAATAAATGCACAACATTATGGCAGTATGCACAATGGCGGAATGCACGGTAAGGGATATGGCAAAAAGGCACATAAGAAAATGGCAATTATGAAAAAGGTAAAACTATTGGAAATATTGGAATTAGATGAAGCTACTTCCGATAAGTTCTTGGCTAAATACACAGCTTGGGAAAAGAAAATTGAAGCGCATAGAGAAAAAGTGAGAAATGCCTACGATAATCTCGATAAAGTATTGAAAAATAATAAGGATAACGCTACTATTGCAAAAGCAAGCAATGAAGTATGTGATTTAAAACAAAAAATGGCTGTACTGATTCGTGGTTATCAGAATGATATTAAGTCTATCCTTAATGATGTGCAGTTTGCTAAATTCGTACTGTTCGACCATAATTTCAGGGGTGAATTGCAAAGAATGATTATGAAGCGAATGCACGGCGGCAAAAATCGCAATAAAAATGGCAGATGGAAAGATTAAGTAGTCAAGATTCAGATTGTCCGCACCCACTCACTTTTTGACAAGGAGTGGGGCGGCTTTTTAGGTGGATTTATTTCTTCTGAGCCGCAGGCGAAGAATCCAGTAAACAAAGGCAAAAGGCATAGATTAGCTTCGCCGCTGCCTTCGGCGGTCTTCGCTTCACTATGTTGCGCTCATAATGACGAACATTTTGATTTTTTCACCGCACCCTGATAGATGCGGTTATATTTTGGCGGTTTGCCTGTTCACTGACCCCTGAACCCTAAAAGGCAAATAGACGGCATGCTAACCATAAAATAGAATCTCCGGTTTGTAGTGGAATTTCTACACTTTTCTACGTTTTAGTGAATTTTTTACTACGATGGGGTAAGAAATACAAAATTATTAAATATGGTATAAATATTTGTAATATCAATGAGATATGAGATATATGCAGTTTGCTTGTTTTCTACATTTTACTACGAATTTCTACACTTTTCTACACTTTCTACATTTCTTCTACATATCCCTATTACTTTTCAAAGAACGTGGAGTGAGCGAACACTCGTTTGCAATATAATGGGATTGAGGAGTAATGGCAAGAAAACGGTTTTAAAATTATTTTGAATGGAATAGCCGCTCCTCACACCAGCCATTTACCGAAGGACGTACGTAAGAGGCAAAAGGCATAGATGCTTCGCCTGCGGCTCAGCATGACGAACATTTTGATTTTACACCGCACCCTGAAGGATGCGGTGTAAAACAGCCCTTGCAAAAGCAGCCGAACAGCCCTACTCTATTTCTATATCAAAATGCTCCAATAGTCCTGCAATATTTGCTATTGAGAATTTTGCTTTTTTTAGCTTATTTATTTGCGGATTAATCGAATAATTAAATGCAGTTCGGAAATCTGCTCTTTCTAATATTGTGTTCTCGAATCTCGCATCTAACAAATCGCAATTATCAAATATACATTCCGATAAATCGCTATCTGTAAAATCAACACTATGCAGTTGCGAATTTCTGAAAATCGTCCCTTTTGTCTTTGTTCTATAAAAAGAACTATGATTGAGAATGGAATTTTTGAATTGAAATGAAAGTCCAAACGGATTGCAGTCTTCAAAATGAAGACCAAGTATCTTACACTTATTAAATGTTATGTTTTGAAATGACGTATCTTGAATTTTAATTAAACTAATATTACAGTCTGAAAATTCGCAATCTGTAAATCTAAAACCTGAAAGAGCAGTATTTGAAAAATCACAGCCTATAAAACTACAACTCTCATACTCTTCACAAGATAAAGGTTCATCTTGGAACACAATATTTTCAAACACTTTGTCATTGATGTAAATATCAGGCATTTCTATATGTTACCTTGTTTATTTCAGAACAATATTTACGTAAAACGCATAAATTATTTTACTTCACCAATATAGAGAAAAATAGAACCGAACATCATTTTCTTATATGTAGTAGAGCTAAACAAAAGGGACTTATTCATTATCTTAACAAATCTATACCCCGAAGGGAAATCATTGGAACTTTCGCTCAGCCATTCATAAGCATTATTATGTCCGCTAAGTAATCTACCGATTTGATTAACATAAACCTTTTGATAAATATTATAGAGAAATCTCTTAATTCCTTTAATTTCACCGGTTTCGAGTATTAACACTTTACCACCTTTACGAACAACCCGTGCCAATTCGCTTAATGTGTCTTCAATGGAAATAGTATTGCGAATACCGAATGTAATAGTGGCAACATCAAATGAATTATTAGGAAAGGACATATTCAAAATATCTTCATTATGGAAATCAATATGATAGCCTTGATTATTTGCTTTCTTTCGGGCAATCTCCAGCATTTTATCAGCAACATCAACGCCTGTAACCTGCACATCATCACCGAGCGAACGCTTAAATTCGATAGCAACATTGCCCGTACCGCTAGCACAATCAAGCACTTTGCCACCCTTTTGTACGCCGGACATATTGATTAGCATTCTATACCAAGCCTTGTATCTACCTAAGGAAATAAAAAAATTAGCACGGTCGTAGCTGCGTGCAATTTCATCGAACATTCTTCTGTTTTCTTTCGGGTCAGTTACTTTCATATTACCTCAAACAAAAAACTGCTCATTCGAGCAGTTTATATTAAACTATTTTGATGCTTCCGACAATTGTAAATTTGCCGGCTTAGCAAACAATTTTTCATCAATTGGTTTATTAAGTTCTATTTTTTTATAAGTAAGTTCCTGCATCAGTCTATCGGGATTTTTGCCGTCCCTGATGTAATAAGACCATTTATGCGGAATAACGAAGCCATCAACTTCCTTATAGTCCGAATAGATAATTATTTGTTTTATATTTTTTCCGTTTGCCGTAAATTCACTAACAGACTTTAATTCCAAATAGTTATCCTTACTTATATAATAAATTATTGAAGTGCTGTCCTGCATTGTAAGCTTTAGCAAATAGGCATCTTTTCCATTTACGGTATCATCACCAATATATTTAACGGAATATGACTTTTCTTTATAATTAAATAATTCATTTTCAAAAGTCTTATTCTGATTCTTCATATTTGCTTTGATGATTTCGCGATTTTGAGCAGACATAGGCTTTGCGACACTATCAACTTGCCAACCTTGGTTGCCATTGATAATCGTAATCACTTCCTTACCACCCGAAATAATTTCATATCTGATTTTAGATGGAAGCGACATAAACAGACGGAAATCCATACTGAACATAGGTGCTTTTGCATTTCCTTCTTGAACGATGGTTTTGACTGCCGAAAAATCTTTTCCGCCGCGTGCTTCAATATTCTTGTTAATTATCTCGTTAACATCTAAATCATTAGAGCAGGACACAAATCCTGCTCCAATGATTGCAATAAGTATTAGAAAATATTTATTCATTTTTACTTTTTCGGTTTTTCAAATAAAGAAGATTTTATTTTCGGATTTGGTTTAAACTCCTTAATAGTCATTGTCATACTCATACCACCAGCATTAATTTCAATTTTAGCTGGCATTTTAATTCCGTCATAATCTTTATAATCCTTAAAATGAATTTCAACCGGTCCTCTTTCGCTTTTTCCCGTCATCTTCATAACAAGATATGTCTTTGAATTAATAAAGAAATTAGAAACAGTACCATCTTTTTCAGTTATTTTAATATTGAACGCTGTAACACCGTCAATTTTAACTTTTCCGACCTTTTCTACTTTTGTACCTTCTTTTTTAAGCATACTTTTCAGTGGATTAGTCGGAGGTTCAATCTGCTTACGCGTCTGCTCAACTTGTGCTTCCGGCATTTCGTTAACGTTGCCTGCCATTTTCAACCAACCTTTTTTACCATTATATACAACAAGAATCTCTTGTCCCATATTGTTGGATTCCAGTCTGAATTTATCGCCGGCTTTCCATACTTTTGAAGGTATTTCCATATTCATAACATTCATAGAAATTTCCATAAATGATGCCTTTAAATTATCAATTTTATCACCACCAACTGCGGCAATAGATTTATCAATAATTTCTTCTGCCGACTTGGCATATACCGCTGCCGAAGCAACAAAAAGAATCAGAATAGCTGTTAATAGTTTGTTATACATTAAATTTTCCTTAAAATTTTTATAAATTGTTGATTTTATTCATTTTTTCAATAAACTCGTGAATTTCACCGCCGGAAAGCCCCATTGATTTAAGTTCTTCCTTGCTATATATTACGTTCGTAGCAAGCATTTTTTTAAGTACATTTGCTTCGAGTGCCGAAAAAACAAACCGATTGAGGATATAATCTTCAAATGCTTCATAAGCAAGCGGCACAATTTCCTTAACAATTTTTGCCATTTCTTCGCCATAAACCCTTATCTCATATTGAGCGTGTGAATCAAGACGAAGCCGCAAGAAATGAAATAAATTATGCAAATCAATTTTCCAATACCATTCGGTATAGGCGGAAAGCGGCAAATTAATTCTTGCAAGTTCACGAGCCAAACCGGTATCAAGCAGGGTGGAATAATCATTAAATAGAATTTCTTGAATTCTTTGGTAATCAACGATAATATCTTCCGCTTTGTCCCTATCCATAGCTTCAGCCGCTCTGCCTTGTTTATTTAAAGCACTTTGGGGACGAATTTGCTCCGGTTCGGGGAGGTAAAACTCATCACGCATTTCGGAATACCTGCCGCTATATTCATTTACATTGGCGGTTCTATGGCGTATCCACTGACGTGCAACGAATATCGGAAGCTTGACGTGAAATTTAAACTCGACCATCTCGAAAGGTGAAGTATGACGATTTCTCATCAGATAACGAATAAGCCCTCTATCCTCTGTTACGGATTTGGTGCCTTTGCCATAAGACACACGCGCCGATTGGACAATAGCGGCATCATCACCCATATAATCAACCAAGCGAATGAAACCTTTATCAAGGCACTTATATTCCTTATTGATGATTGTTTCTCTTAAATTATCTGCCATTTGAAACAAAATTTGTTAATAGAAATGCAAAATTAAGCACTATTTTACTATTTATCTAATAAATTTAAGATTTTTAGTAGTAAATTTGTATTTCTATGGGTATCAAGTAACAAAATCAAAAAATCAACGTAGAATTGAATGTACTATAATTCAATTAAGGGAGAAGAATAATGCAGGGCAAATACTTATTCGCAGGAATAATGATACTACTCGGAGTAGTTTTGTTGCTGGACCAATATCACGTTTGGACATTCGGCAGAATAATCTCTACTTGGTGGCCACTTATTTTAATCGGTCTCGGTGCTTCGACTTTGCTTAAACGAAAGAGCAATCCAATGCACGGGATTTTCATTTTGCTTATCGGTTTGATTTTTCAAGCGCAGCGTTTGGATATATTGCCCGGAAGTATCTGGGGATATTTCTGGCCCCTTATGCTTATATTTTTCGGTGTTAGTATTTTGCTATCCAAACAGCACGATTCACGAACCAAGGTATTTAGCAATGATAAGTCCACATCAAGTGCCAACCGGATAAAGATTAACACTTTGTTTAGCGGAATTGAACAACGTATTGACTCGCAAAATTTTACGGGTGGTGAAATCGGCTGTATGTTTGCCGGTGTCGAAATTGATTTGCGTCCCGGTAATATTTCAAGCGACAATGCTTATCTCGAAATGAATGTTGCATTCGGGGAAATAGTGCTTAGGATACCGAATGATATTATTATTGATATAACGGGTAGCCCTTTTCTCGGTGGTTTCGAGAACAAAACAAATCAATTAATCACTGCTTCGTCGAAAACACTCATTATCAAATATTCTGCTATGTTCGGAAGTATCGAAATTACAAATTAGATAACAATTGAATTTAAATAGGAATAGTATGGCGGAACAAATACAAAATTCACAAAATAAAAAAACAATTTTAAGCGGAATACAACCTTCCGGTAGATTGCATATAGGACATTTAACAGGTGCTATCAAGAATTGGGTAGAACTGCAGGAAAAGTATCAATGTTTCTTTTCGATTGTGGATTTGCATGCTATAACAGTCAGGCAGAAACCTGCCGACTTGCGTAAAAGTACTCTCGACCTTGCGGCTATGTTTTTAGCTTGCGGTATCTCACCGGAAAAGTCAGTACTATTTATTCAATCACATGTACCCGAGCATTCACAGTTAGCTTGGGTGCTGAATACTTTTACAGGTATGGGCGAATGCAGTCGTATGACGCAGTTCAAAGATAAATCTAAACAGCATGCAGAGAACATCAATGTCGGTCTTTTTGCTTATCCCGTGCTGATGGCAGCGGATATTTTGCTGTATCAAGCAGACCTTGTACCTGTGGGTGAAGACCAGAAGCAACATCTCGAACTTACACGCAATTTAGCACAGAGATTTAATTTTAATTATTCGGATACGTTTATTGTCCCCGAACCATATATACCGCCGGTCGGTGCCAGAATTATGAGCCTGCAAGAGCCAACAAAGAAAATGTCAAAATCCGGTGATGACGAAAAGGGAACTATATTTCTTGACGATAGCGATGAGCAAATAAAGAATAAAATCAAGCGTGCGGTTACCGATTCGGAGAGCGAAGTCAAGAACTCACCGAATAAGCCCGGCATTAAAAATTTAATGACACTATACCAAATTGCGACCGGCAAAACATTTGACGAAATTGAAAACGAATTTGCAGGCAAAGGCTATGGTGATTTCAAATCAGCTGTTGCCGATGCGATTGCCGATTATCTCCGCCCCATTCGTGAAAGATATATTGAACTGCGTAAGGACGATAAGAAATTAAAGGAAATATTATCCGGTGGCGCGGAACTTGCAAGAAGGCGTGCATTCAAAACTTTGCGCAAGGTCTATAAGAAAATCGGATTTGTTCAGATATAATATCATAAACTATTTGATTTTTCGTCATAATGCACGTTAATAATATAATTAGAAAGCATTGAATATGCCAATATATGAATATAAATGTAAGACTTGCGGTAAAGTATTTGAGTACAAGCAAAGAATTACCGAAGATGCACTGACGCACTGCCCTGCTGAAATATGCGAGCATAAAGAAAAAGGCAAAGGCGAAGTGCAGCGCATTATTAGCAGTAATGTCGGACTGGTTTTTAAGGGTAGCGGCTTCTACCTGACCGACTACGCAAAGAAGAACGGTAGCAATGCCACACCCACAAACGGCAAAGCCAAGACTAACGGCACTCCCAAAACAACTAAGACAACAAAGAGCGGCGATTAAGCCGCTCTTATGTCATACCTTTCATAGTATATTTTATTCCTTTTACGATTGTTCATATTATAAAATATGATGCAAAAGGAATAGGAATAATTAGTTAATACTTGTATTTATGCGGCGGAATACATCTTTTTTTGTTTTATTACATTTTTTTTCTTATATTATATACATATATTTTTAGAAGAATATTGGGCAATATGGTTATGAGCAAATCTATTGAAAAGAATTCCTATTCAATTGCAATTCCACTCGGTAACGACTATCCTTCGGGTACTTATTTACTGAGAATAAGAATAAACAACGATTTGCTGTTCAGGAATAAAATAAATATAGTCAGATAATGTGTTTTGTAACCTATACTGTTTTCAATAACAGTATAGGTTGCATTTTTTTTTATTAATTCGTAAATTCATGGAGATAACAATTATGAGAATTAAATTCATATTTATATTTTTTATTTTTTTTAATATAACAGTTAATATTTTCGCACAGGATAAATGGGTGGAAATTGATTCAATAGATTACAGATACGGAAGTATCATTGATTTAAAATGCTGCGACAGTTTGAATTGTATGTATCTTGTGAATAAAGACAAACTTGGAGGTTTTCATATTCAAAGGACAACAGACGGCGGCGAAACCTGGAAAAAAGTTTATATGGATTCTGCATATTTCAAAGGTGCAGATGATTATCATTTAGTACCAAAAATACATAGTTTATCCTATCCCAATGAAAAATTGTGTATTGCAGTTGGTGATTCGGGGCTTGTTTTGCGTAGCACAGATAAAGGTGAAACTTGGGATGTATATCGTATAGATACATTATTGCATAATTATAATATTAAAATGTATGATAATAATATAGGCTTATTATTAACTGGTAATTTTAGGTTAGGTAAATATGCCCGTTATAAAACAACAAATGGTGGAAGAGATTGGATTTTAAAAAATTATCCTACTAAAAATACAAAAATTGGTATTGAAGGTTGGAATATTGAATTTCTAAATCCTGATAAATTTGTAACTACCGCTTTGTATAAGAATAGCGACAGTATATTAAATAAATATTTATTATATTTATACAATAATTGGGAGAGTTGGGACACAGTTAGGGCTCCTTTGTATTCCACATATTTAACTTTTGGAGATGAAAACAATGTGTGGACTGCCGGCAATCATGATGAGTTAGATTCTGCGGGTTGGTCTCGATACCGTCAATATATTTATCATTCGAGCGATGGGGGGCACAGCTGGGTTACTCAATGGGGTTCAATCTATGAAGGCGGTACACTGAAAGACATAGAGTTTTATGATAATGAATTCGGTGTTGCCGGCGGTATGGACGCCTTAACTTTAATAACTGATGACGGCGGTGGAACATGGGATATTAATTTAATAAAAGATACACCACCTGACGGTTCAGCAAAAATAGTAAACAACATTGAAATTCCCGATAGAAACACAGTTTATGTTGTATATAATTTCAGAAGAATATATAAATTAAAAAGAACTACGACATCAGCGGCAGAGCAAAGCCAAAGCCCGGGCATAATACTAACACCTAACCCCGCCGGGGACTACATAGATATTGCCGTAGCGGGCAACCGCACCCTTAAGGATGCGGTTAGGGTGTATGATGTGCTGGGCAATACTGTTTTGTCCTCCCCCGCCTGCTCCGCAGGCACCCCCTCCGAAGGGGGACATATTCGGCTTGATGTATCGGGCTTGGCGGCGGGTGTGTATTTTGTTAAAATTGATAATAAGATGTATAAGTTTGTGAAGATGTA
>CAZOOR010000061.1:5722-16205 GCA_964581505.1 uncultured Hyphomicrobiales bacterium | reverse complement strand
AATAATAGCTCCCTGTTTTTGTATATTTCTTTATATTTCCCGATATCCATACATTGTTCTCATCTACCATTGAAAATTCTGTAAATGGTGGCGCCCATACTGTATCCCAACTCTCCCAATTATTATGAACATATATTAAGTAATTATTGAAAACAGTGTTACTAAATTTATACATTGTGTGCCCAACAAATAAATTTTCATTTAAGTATTGCAAGTGTCCTAAACCTATCCATTTATTTGTATTAGGCCATTTGGGCCATTGTTTAGTGTCCCAAGTCTTGCCTCCATCTGTTGTTGTGCTAAAATATACTTTGAATAATTTCCTATCAAATGGTGCCATTGAGCCTATTTTATCATTGTACATATTTAAACTATAATTTTCGTAATTAGTATCGGTTCTGAAAACATCCCAAGTCTCCCCTTTATCCGTTGAACGCAGGACAAGCCCCGAATCACCTACAGCAATGCACAACTTATCATTGGGATAGGATAAATCTTTTAATTTAGGCACCAAATGATAATCTTTCATATTATGAAAATATGCGGAATCCATATATACTTTTTTCCATGTTTTACCGCCGTCCGTGGTACCTTCAAGATGGAAACCCCCAAGCTTATCTTTATTCACAAGATACATACAATTCAAACTGTCGTAACATTTTAATCTCATAATACTACCAAATTCATAATTAATAGAATCTACAAGTTTCCAATTATTTGATGCAGATAGATTAGAAAATACAATGAAAATTAATATTACAATTGTTCTTACTTTTTTCATAATGAGTCCTATTTAAATTTTGAAAAAGGAAAGGAATTTATTGTAATAACATATTTTAATAAAGCACAATAGTGCAACATTTGAAAACCGCAAATTTCCAATCCTTAAAAAAGAGTTCCTATTTATATATATATGTTTATGCCCCGAAAGACATTTTATTATTTTTTCCAAAAGTAGTTAGTCCAATATAATAAATGATATAATAGATTCCAAATAAAAAAACAATATATTTATTAATAATACTTATGGGGGGGGTAACCACTTGCAATACATATAGTTACGTATATTAATTAAAACTTTTATACTTTATGTAACGTAAGTGTTGTACTTAATATATTTTACCTATCTTATGCAAGTATTTGTCGTTTAGTTTAGATAATCTATATTAAAAAACCGCACTATAATTGATTTAATGCGGTTATTTATAAATACTATTTAGGCTTCTTTTCTATGTAAATGATGATTTCGAGCTGTATTGAGTTTGCGAATAACGTCTTCTTCCGGCGCCACCCCGCATAGCACTAAGCACTCTTTTCAGAACAAAAAGGATAGCGGCAAACAGAAATATAGTGAAAATCACTTTGCTAATTGAGAATGTGGGCGGATAGACGCTCACCGTACCATCAGAATTTTTTACATAATACGGTTGGGTATAATAGAATGCACTATGGAAAGGTGTATGCCAAAGCAATGGCGTCCTATGAAGTAAATAGTTCATCGTTAAGCCGTTGCCATATCCTCTGTAATTCATTATTTTGTAGTTCTTTGGAACGCCCTTCACACGTTTACCGCTGACCACTTTACGCGGAATACCATAGCGTGATGTATATGCGCGCGATGAATTAAGCCTATTGCCTCCGAAACTTGTCCTGTTCCTACTCATTGAGGACCTTGTCCTCCTACTGCCGAAACTTGTGGAACGGGGCGAACGCATTGTTCGGGTTCTTGTACTGCGCGAAAAAGTCCTGCCGACACTCCGCCTGCCGCCAAAGCTACCCTTGCGTGCATCTGCCGTGTCCGGTATGATTAACAACAATACAAGACTAAGTACCAGCACATATAATAAGTTTCTGCTATTAAATATATTTCTTATCATTAGAATATCTGCTCCCTCGACAAAGTATCATCTAAATCCCTAAAGACGAATTCCGTTTTAAAAATTGCCGCTTCGGTATCATATTCATTATTTGAAAAAATATCTAAAATACCGGTCTCGGGTGCCGTAGATGAACGTAGATGAAGAAACATACTGACCAAGCCGTCCAACATCTCACCATTGAATGCGACAGTAGTATTCTCAATATCGCCATCACTATCGACCTGCAGCAAATTGAGATGTTTTGATTCCTCCGCAGTAAAAGCAGGTGGCGAAAATTTAAGAGAATTCAATTGGTCTTTAAAAATTCTTTTTGTATGAATTTTACCGTCATAACCCTCATACTGAATAATGGCATCAAAAGTACCGTTCTCGTCCAGATTGAAGAAAATTTCTTTAATCCCTCTCATCTGTTCACCGTTCATATAAACGGCGGTCTTTTCCAATCTTCCATTACTTTCTATTGCAAATTCCGGCATAATAATAAATTGAAAAGTTTAACAAAATATTAATTGTCAATATCAGTACTGTTTGGAATATCGATAATAAAAGTTGTTCCGTGTTCCAATTCGCTTTTTACGTCAATAGAGCATTCAAGCCGTTCTAATAGTTCCTTAGATAAAATCAAACCCAAGCCTGTACCGGTTTCACCGAGAGTTCCTGTTTTGAGCGACTGCTTAGCAATACAGAAAATTTGCTTCAGCTCATCGGGGGACATACCTATACCGTTATCCTCGAAATACAACGAAACACCATCTTTGTCAATTTCATTGTAGATTCTCACCTGTCCGAATACATCAGTAAATTTTACAGCATTGGAAATAAGATTCCTGATGACTGTATTGAACATTTGCAAATCGGTATAAATATTAATATTCTCATCTACTTCATTAATAATTTTAATATTTTTAGACTTGGCTATGTCGTCAAACAGATGAATATCCATTTCAATAATTTGACGCAGATTATAAAATTCCTTACGCACAGAAATTTTGCCCAGCTGAATTCGGGACCAAGCAAGTAGATTTTCGAGCAATTTATTCAATTTCTCTGCCGAATGATAAACATCGTCAATCATTTCTTTTAGTTCACTTCTGGCAAGATTATCAAATTCATTGTGAATATAATCCGTCAATTTATAAAACCCCTGGAAAGGATTACGCAAATCGTGAGCAATGATTGAGAAAAATTTATCCTTATTACCGTTCAATTCGGTTAGTTTGGTCTTTGTGCTGTTTAGTTCTTCATTTGTCTGACGCAATTCATAGATAAACGCCTCATTAGCCTCTTGTGTCCTTTTCAAATTAACGTGCGTCTTCACACGCGCCAGGAGTTCGGTTAGATTGAACGGCTTGGAAATAAAATCAACACCACCGGCTTTAAACCCCTGTATAATATATTTCGGTTCGTTCAGAGCAGTTAAAAATATAATTGGGATATTGCTATTGGCAATATCGGCTTTTATCCTGCGTGCAACTTCAAAGCCGTCCACCTTGGGCATCAAGACATCAAGCAAAACGAGGTCAGGCTTTATCGCCTTAATACGCTCTAATGCTTCTTTGCCCGTTGTTGCGATTTCAGTTCGGAATCCCTCCTTTTGGAGCGTCTTCTCGACAACCATCACATTTTCCGGCAAATCATCAACAATTAAGATGGTGCCGTTTTTATTTTCCATAATTTAATCTTTATTTATTACGGTTTATGAATTTTAGTATAATCAATTTCCGAGCCAAAAAGGCTATGCGGAACAATAAAAACAGCCAAAGTAACAACTGCGGCAATAATCGCCCACTTTCTGTCGTTTCTGTTCTTGTAAATTTTCCATAATGCTATAGCCCACATAACTAATGCGGCAAATAATTTATTATCAGTCAAATCATGCCCGAAGGGCCAACCCGTCCAATAAGCATCAAAAGCATATTTCTGTACTATTGGTCCTAATATAATACCGCCAATAGCCAGAAGTACAGTCGTCCATAACGTTAATTTATATAAATTATCACGCTTAGCCACCGCCTCCATACCTGTTCTTACTGACAGCCAGAAAGCAAAGAACATAAATAAAATATGCGGCAACAAAATTAAATTAGGTACTTTACCTTTATACCGCAAGATAACAGGTTCATCAGTCAATTTTATTTCATTACCGTCATTAGTTTGCAGAACAATATCATACTGCACTTTGCCGGCGGGCTGTTGATGGGGAATCTTGGCAATTAATTTATCGCCCTGCCGTTCCATTTTTTGGTAAGTCAAACTATCGTAACTCAGATATTTTTGCCAAATAAATGTAGCGGTTACGGATTTATCGGGAATATTAAGTTCGACTTTTTGGAATTCATCTTCGTCCGAAGTCCTCGGTAATTTATATTTATACTCTTTGTTATTTACTGTAATATATCCTTTAACCGGATAAGTCGGTCCTGTAATTTTCTGATACATATAAGCGGAAAGCATCAATATTAAAGAAACGCTCCAAAACAATATGGTTTTAAAATTAAATTTCATATCTATCTCTTAATTTTCAAATAATTTAACGGCATCGGTAATATGCTTAATGCCTGCTTTCAATACTTTATCATTTGCCGATTCATTCATAAAGAAAGCGTCATCACCCCATAGGAAATAAACCAACAAAGATTTATAAAAATTCCTTATATACTCCTTATCAGTCAGGAACATTTTTTCATTCCAAATGTTTCGCATACGGGAAACAATTTCCATTTGTTTCAGCATTTCATCGCTTACAGAGAATTCTTTGATAAACTTCCGATAATTGTCGCCGTATTTATTTAAAATTTCATCTCTGTAAATATCAAGATACTGAAAAGCCGCCTCAATTAAAATACTTTTTTTCTTCAAAACACGAGTAAGCAAAGTAGTAGTATCCGGCAGTGCAAAATAATCAGGGAAAATACCGCCGCCGCCAAGAACAAGACGTCCCTTGGGAGTAGTAAATGTAGGGATTTTCGCTTGACCGTTAAATTTTGCTATTTCCTTTTCAATATTTTTAAAAGATTTATTACCCATAGAAAGCTTCAACGCAGGGTCTAATTCCATCTTTTTTGTTTTATGAGGTTTTTGGATATTTCTTCCTATCGGAGAATAATAATCGCCAATTGTCAGACGAAAAGCCGAACCGTCCTTGAATGACCAAGATTTCTGTGCCATTCCCTTTCCGTAGCTAATATCACCAACCAGCACTCCCCTATCCAAATCCTGTATTGCTCCCGCAAAAATTTCCGCCGCAGACATAGTATGATTATCAATCAGCACAACAAGCGGAATATCCTCACCAATATTTCCCGGTTCGGAAATATATTTTTGAAAATACTTATTATTCTTTCCCTCAATATATGTTATTGTTTTCCCCTCGGGGATAAATTCATCAACAATATCAGCCGCCGCTTTGACCTGTCCGCCCTGATGACCGCGAATATCGAAAATAATACTCTTTGCACCTTGCTTCATCAATAATTTTAGAGCAAGCCGAAAAACAGAATCCGCAGTCTTAGAGAAACGCTTCGATTTAATATATCCAATATCCGTACCCGGAAGAATAAAATAAGATGTAACGGAAATAATCGGCATTTCTTCCGGCATTAAAAACTGCTCGTTAAGACCGGGAGTAGCATATCTTTTAATAACAATATTAATCGGTTTTGCAATAGAATCCTTAACAGTTAATTCCTTATTCGCTTCCTTCACATTCATACCTATTGCACTTTTTCCGGCGAGATAGATAATTTTATCACCCGGAACAATGCCGGCTTTTTCGGCAGGGGAATCGGGACGTACATATAAAACAAACAAAGTATCTTTAATTGAGATAATTTCAATACCGGTTGTTCGGACTGTCTTAAAATAATTTGATTTAAAATGTTGATATACATCTTCCCTCAAATAATTGGAATATGGGTCAAGACTTTCGAGCATAGCCGAAAAAGCCGCCTCACTTATTTTTTTTATATCAACTGTATCTTTATAATTTTTAACAGCTGTCAGCAATATAGTTCTGAACTTTTTTGTTTGCCAGATTATTGCACTATCGCGTGCTGTTAGTACTTCTGCATTGCTATTTAATGACGCAATAACAAATGATAATAATATTAGTAATCTTTTCATAAAATCTCTTAATATAACTATATAAATTACGATTTTCATTGCAAATTCTTTGATATTCTGTATATTTTTTTTTATATTTTATTCACCATTCAACAATATCTGAAAAACTATGAAAAAAAAAGTAGTGATTATAGGAGCAGGCATTGCAGGACTTAGTACCGCTTCGTATCTTCATAAGTCTGGCTTTGATACGGAAATATATGAAATGCACGACCTGCCGGGTGGGCTTTGCACCAGCTGGGAAAGGAAAAAATACACAATAGACGGGTGCATTCATTGGCTAATCGGCACTAAAAACGGTAGCTCTCTGAATAAAATGTGGGGCGAATTGATTGACATTAATTCCCTTGATTTTGTATATTCGGATAGCTACGGTACATTCGTTGATGCAGAAGGGAATTTGCTAAATATGTTTACAGACCCAGATAAGCTCGAAACAGAACTAATGAAACTCTCGCCCGACGATGAAAAATATATTAAGCAATTTTGCAAACTTATTCGCAAATTCAATAATTTCGAGCCACCGGCAGACAGCACCCCTGAAATAATGAAGTTTTCGGAAAAAATTTCATTACTTTTCAAAATGCTTAGATATTTACCCGACCTGAGCAAATATATGAAAATATCACTCGAAGAATTTGCAAGCAATTTCCGGAATCCTCTAATACGCTTCGCTTTCGCAAACCTCTTTGTTCCCGAAATGTCCCTAATATTTGTCATTATAAATTTCGCTTGGTTCAATCAAACTAATGCCGCATATCCGATTGGTGGCTCACTAAATTTCTCTCGCTTACTTGAGAAAAATTATTTGGCAGAAGGTGGTAAAATCTTCTATAAGTCCAAGGTTACAAAAATACTAACGGAACAAGACGGGAAAAATCATATTGCAAAAGGTATTTTACTTGATGACGGAAGAGAAATATTTGCAGATATAGTAATATCAGCCGCAGACCTACATTACACACTTATTAATATGCTTGATGATAAATTTACCGGCTCCAAATGGCGAAATCGCTTCAATAATTTTACTACATTTAATTCATACATTCAAGTATCACTCGGTATTAATCGGAAATTTGACGTAAAATATAGTAAAATGCTTTTTCAAACAAAAGACACATTTAGAATTAACGACAACGAAATTCTTGATACAATTAATTTCCGCATTCATGACTTCGACCCGACACTTACGCCGGAGGGCAAAACCCTAATAACAACACTAATCGAAGTTAGTGATTACAAATATTGGACAGATTTAAGATTGAAAAACATAAAAGAATATCGCAGAAAGAAAAAGGAAATTGCCGATTTCTTTATTACCGAAGCAGAAAGGCATATAGGTGATTTTCGTAATGATATTGAAATGCTGGACATTTCAACACCTGCAACGGTAATACGATATACAGGTAATTGGAAAGGAAGTTACGAAGGCTGGGTGCTGAATAAGCAGACAGGTTTTAATTCATTCGAGCGGGAACTGACAGGATTAAAGAACTTCTATCTTGCCGGACAATGGGTAGAACCCGGCGGTGGGCTACCTACGGCGCTGATGTCAGGGCGAAATCTCACCCAAATAATTTGCAAGAAAAACGGATTAAATTTTATGCAGAAATAAAAAAGACGGGCGGCTTTCAAATTGCCGCCCGTCTTTAATTAATAATTTTACCTAATTATTACTAAGTAATTAATCGTTAAAATCAAGTACAAGGAACATAAATTCACTATTATAAGTAATACCATTACCGCCGCCATTGTCATTATCACGAATTCTTACTTGAAAACCTGACACTGTTTGATTCCAATATGTAATTCTCGGGTCGTCATTACCACCACCATTACGGTCAAGTAGAGTAAGCATAATAATATAATTAGCATCAGGCATATTTGATGAAAAGGATATTGAATAATTCCCTCGACTATCACGCGATACAGAAGCATTTTTAATACTTAGAGCAGTACCGGCAGAATTCACCTTACCCATTGCTTTTACATAGCGCTCCATATATACACCACCATCAGTACCGGTGGTAATCCCGTTACGAGTATTAGAACTGACGAGGTTTTTCCAAGAACCAACACCATTAGCATCACTATTTAATACTTTTCCAGTACCCTGATTGCCGTCCACCATACGAATACTACCGACTACGTGGAGTTTGGTCGATGGTGAGATTGTACCTATACCAAGATTTGCATTGTTATCAAAAGCCGAGAGTCCGCTCCCACTACTGTTTCTCCATTCCGTCAAATTCCCGGTTTGACTACTTGCACCTTGAACAATAAGACCAATTTTTGACGACTGCTGATTAGGAATAATAACACTTGCATCGTCACGGCTACCCACATTTGAAGGCGTATAATTAACGATTGTTTGGCGATTACCAACTAATTGCAACGCCCACCATGAAGTAACAACAGACTGTCCGCCGACTACCGGAATAAGAGATAAATCGGGACCTGTACCCATAATATATCGTTCACTATGAAGATTCCCGTTAACGTCTAATTTATAAGATGGAGAAGAAGTTCCAATACCGACATTACCACTTACAGCACTGTACATATCATTACCGGAAACAGTCCAATCGCCATCATCAAGTGTAGAAGCATCTACCCAATCGACACCTGTTCCTGTAGTGGTCAAGACTTGTCCGCTTGTTCCTGCATCATTATTGCCGTCATACAAAGCACCGGTCAGTCTCATATTACCGGAAACGTGTAATCTTTGAGTCGGCGAGGTTGTTCCTATACCGACATTACCACTACTATTAATGAACATTCTTGAATTAGTACTTCCATTAGTATAAAAATTAATAGAATGTGCACCATCGACTCCAATTGTTAAATTATCTTTTGAGAACATACCAATATCATGAGTCGAGCCACCATTTGCACCACTTAGAACCAAGAAATCATTGACATCTGTATCACCTAATTTAATTATTCCACCTGCATCAACAGGACCGATAACAGATAATGTAGGTTCGTCAGATGTTGATTGGATATGCAATAAAGTTTGTGGTGAATTAGTTCCAATACCGACATTACCGCTTACAGCACTATACATATCATTACCGGAAACAGTCCAATCGCCGTCATCAAGTGTAGAAGCATCTACCCAATCGACACCTGTTCCTGTGGTGGTTAGGACTTGTCCGCTTGTTCCTGCTTGATTATTAACATCAAACAAAGCACCTGTCAGTCGCATATTACCGGAAACGTGTAATCTTTGAGTTGGTGATGCTGTTCCTATACCGACATTACCACCATCATTTATAATGAATACGAGTGAAGTATTGTCATAAAATCGTACAATGTCCTCCGTATTTGTACTATTACTTACAACTAACGGTGTACCTGACCAACCGGATGGGAAACCTGTAGATGCATTAAAACCTACACCAAGACTATATGGAACATAAGTATAATCACCGTCTGTCTGTAAAATCCACGTTCTTTCTTCATTATCATAAAAACCACCATAGCCGTTATCAGCATCAAGCACCAATACATTTGAACCTTTATTGAAAGTATCAAGGTCTCCCATTTCAATTTTGCCTGAACCTATATTGGCACGCACTTCTCCGATAATATCCAATTTTTTTCCGGGTGAATTAGTTCCAATACCAACATTACCGCTATTTCCGTTGTAAATATCATTACCGTTCGCAATCCAAAGTCCGTCATTATCGTCTTGACTAATCATTCTGAGCCATTTAGTGCCATTCCAGTAGTAATAACCCGGAGTAACATCGCCTGCTGTTGCCGTATTATAAACGAGCAAAGATGTGGTCGGACTTGAAATGGGGTTAGCACTTGAAGTCGAACTAAGAGTAACCCGCGGTATTAATATACCTTTGTCAGATGCACTCGCATCAAGTACGGCGGACGGAGATGGTGACTCCGTCCCGAAGCCATACTGTGCAAACACTTTTCCGAATGTCAGTACTGAAATAAATAATATCAATATCAGTAACTTTTTCATTATTTTGTCCTTTATTAAGGGGTTTATAATATTCCTACGACATACCAAGCTGAACCATCAGATTGGACGATATATCCCTGCCATTGCACATTCCAAGTCTTTGTTACGCCATCTACGGTTCCAACAGAAATACTGTGTGATGAATTATCAATTTTCTTAATTACAATCTTCAACCCGGCATTAGCGGCGGCAGCGGCAGGTAATGTTATTGTAACATTAGCACCCGAAGCATTAACTAAAATCGTTCCGTCATTTGCCGTAGCAGTATAGTTAGCTGTAACAGTTTGAATCTGTGCTGCTTGTGTTGCCAAAGCACCATTTGCTTCCTGAATAATACCCGCACCGGCAACATCTGCATTGATTTTTGCGGCTGTAATTCCATCATCTTTTACTCGAACAACATCTGTAGATACTTCAATCGTTGCATCATCAACATTTACGTCTAGATTTCCACTTGCATCTTGAACAAGTCCATTACCAGCAACAGCACCGGCTA
>CAZOOR010000061.1:0-5622 GCA_964581505.1 uncultured Hyphomicrobiales bacterium | reverse complement strand
GAAATATTGTCGTTTGCAATTAAACCCCAAACAGTAGCACCTGTACCGCTTGTTGTTAAAACTTCATTATTACCACCCGGAGCAATATTTGCAATTGGCAATTGACCTGCAACTTCATCTGTTGCCAAATCAACGGAATTCGAAGTACTATTTGCATTGGCGAAAATATTAGCCGTTACAGTACCGGTTCCTGTTGGTGCAAGTGAAGCACCTGTGCCGACTACCATTGCGGCATTAGTGTTCGTACCACCTGTTATTAAATCAAAAGAAATACCTGTACTACTTTCGACAATTCTCACCCAAACCGTACCATCCCAATAATAGAAACCGGGAGTTACATCGCTTACTGTAGCCGTATTATAAACTAGCAATGAAGTAACATTACCGTTTACTATTGTAGCGGCGTCATTTGTACCTGTCAAGGCAACACGTGGAATCAAAACACCTTTACTGGTGGATGTCATATCCACGATAGCACTCTGGCTCGGGCTTGCCGTGCCAAATCCGTACTGTGCCTTTGCTACAAATACAAATATGAAGCTAAAAGCAATTGTAAATAGAACTAATTTTTTCATAATAAATACCCTCTTAAATAAATTTAATATTGATTAATAATTTTTCTCTAATTAAAATATTCCCACAACGAACCAATTAACACCGTTGCTCTGAACAACAAATCCTTGCCAAGGTACATCGGTAAATCTGGTCGGCTGTCCGTCCACAGTACCGGCAACCGGCTGAATAATCACCTTATTTGCAGACATATCCACCTTCTTAATACTGTATTTCAAACCAATTACAGAAGTAGCCGATGGAATAGTAACGGTTACATCGCCGCCACTTGCATCTACGAGTATTGTTCCGTCCTGTGCATTTGCATAATAGTCCGAATTAATATCTCTGATGTTAGTAAGCGAGCCAAGATTTGAAATATTACGTTTGTGTACCACTCCCGCCGCATCAACCGTTAAGGCGTCAACATCAAGAGCATCAATAAGATTGTTAATAGTTAAAGTTCCATTAATAACAACGGCATCCGCACTGCCGTCCCCGAGCGTAACACTACCATTCACGTTGAAATCACCAAGAGCCGTAGCAGTAGTTCCGTCATCGGTAAGAGTACCGTCCGCAAGCGTTGTTGTACCCCAATGAGGCACATAATTTGCCGTCAATGAACCGACCTTCGGGTCAGTCTCCAAAGCGGCAACAGTAGATTCAACCCAAGAATTACCGGCACCATTGGACACCAATACTCTTGCCGGATTTGCGGCATTTTGCAATTTGGCATAAGTTACGTTTACATCTGCTATCTTTGCAGTTGTAACTGCATTATTTGCAATAATGAATGACGCCGCCGCACCCGTATTCGAAGCAGTCAAATCACCCGCAACAGGTTGAGCATCAGCGTTCCCGCTCGCATCACCGATAAGTATTTCATTCTGAGAAAGACTAATATTGCCGGGCAGTACAATATTATTAACTTGAACCGAAGATAAGCCAACCATAGTAACCAAAACATAAGGTCCGGGATTTTTTTGCACTTCCGCACTTATCCTTACATTTGCCCTTGTAGTTATTGAGCCCAAATTGCCGGATTCCACTGTCCCTGTTCCTACCTCTACGGAAAAAATTGCAAATTGGTCTGTGCTTATTCCGGTATGAAGTTCTTGGTATTGGATAGTATTACCTTCTAATATCTTTATCCTGACATTCAAAGTATTTGTCTCATTGGGCAATAATTGACCTATTTGGTCAAATGCATACCAATTATACCAAAAAGGCGTTAAGCCCTTTGCCGGAAATGCTTGTATAACAAACACTATGAATAGAACCGATAATAATTTTTTCATAAAATACCCTTATAAAACGGTTTTTGTTTTTCTATTTAAATCGCAATTAAGACTTTTTTCTCTTAATTTTAATTTACATGTCATTGATTAGACACTAAATATATTTAATTATTTTAATAACTACCTATTATTCGTGGCATTTACATATAAAATACCAACTATATTGTATTGATTGTTTACCTATATAAACTATTTTTTACTTATCATATTTGACTCAACTTTCAATTAAATATCAACTTATTAAATCAATATCCTACCCAAAAAAAATCCCCAATTGAAAGAATCAATCGGGGATTTATTGTAGTTTAGAATTTTCTACTAAACAGTTCCGAACTATCTATTAATCACTACCAACAGCATACCAATAACCTGTACCGGAGTTTTCTACCCAGTACATAACCAGACTTTTGTATCCGTTTACTTCGTGGCTACCACGTAGATTGGAAGAGGAAACAGTATGACTAATAGAACTTGTATGAACCAGAACTAGCATTTGTCCGTTTGTATCGCCATCAGGTAATGAAGTAATATTTCTATTAATCTGAATAACAGTAGCCGAGTAGCTACTCAAATTAGAAGTATTGTTTCCATTAGCATAAGTAAATGTACCACTACCCGTATTAGTTGACCAAGTAGGTGTACCGGAAACAACTTTCAAAATTTTACCATTATTACTCGAACCGCCGGCAAGTTTGCTTGTAGCAATATTTGCACTAGAACAAATATCCACATTCTTGATAGAATTATCTTTTATCATTGCAGAAGTAATACTACCTGCTTTTACTCTAAGAGTTCTCTCGACACTACCGTTATATGTAGTACCGGAAGTAAATTCAAGCCCCGAACTTGCTTTTAGATTTTTCTTAACAGCTCCGGCAGTAATAGAAGTTGTATTTTTCCAAGTACCTGTACCATTAGCATCACTCATCATAATCTTTCCGTTGGCTTGATTTCCATCAACCATACGAATTTTACCCTTAACTTCTAATTTCTCGTGCGGTGTAACGGTACCAATACCAACTTTACCACCCATAACAGCCATTGTGTTACTCTGAGTAACAACTGTTCCGGCTTGGTTACTTAAAGCAACACCAAAGGCATAAGAACCTTTAGCCTCAATACCTCTACCAATAGCAGTAGTAGCAAAACCTGTAGCCTTTGTCAATTTACCCAAAGCAGTGGAATAATCACCACTTGCTTTTGTATGGTAACCGGAAGCAAATGCTTTTTGCCCACTAGCTTCCGACTGATAGCCAATAGCAGTACTGTATTTTCCTGATGCTTTTGTATCATATCCCATCGCCGTACTATAATCACCGGTTGCTTTAGACTTATACCCCATTGCTGTACTATATTGTTTTGTAGCTTGTGTTTGTCCGCCCATTGCTGTGGACGCCCAGCCACTGGCTTTTGTATCATAACCGGTTGCAAGAGATTTTGTCCCGGTTGCTTCTGTTGAATACCCCATTGCTGTTGCATATTCACCGCTTGCAGTATTATTACCTGCTGGAGCAGCTTCCAAGCCTGTTCCGTTAGAATTCAAATCCCAATCACTATCGGAATAATCATCAACTAAATCAGAAAGGAGAGCATAGGAAACGTTACCGCTTCCATCAACCATTAATAAGCTATCACTTGCTTCTTCAGGTAAATTCTCAAAAACAACATCATTTTTAAATGTCGCATCTCCCTGTACAGTTAGATTGTCGCTCCAAACTGCGGCATTACCCGCGACATTTGTAACTAATATCTGATTTGCACCACCATGAGCAATCTTACCCATTGTTACAGCATTATTTGCAATTTTTGCACTCGTTACTCCACCGTTTTTAATACTGACTGTGGCATCTGCGCTGCCATCAAAACTAAACGCTGTTATACCGGCACCCTGTGATAATGTATGGTTGACTTTATCCGATGTACCTGCATTACCGGAAATGTCTGCATTAATTGAATTTGTAACAGTAAGATTATCAAAAGTTCTATCTAATGAAGTACTCCTCATTATATTACCACCGGCACTTACGTACATATTCGGTTGATTTGTAGTAGTTGCAGTATAAGCACCTTTACAAATAAAGGTTTCGATATCTTGATTTCCGAGAACTACTTCATTGCTCCGTCCCGCAGTCGCTCCATAACCAATAGCTACGACATTTGAGAAATTAAATCCATCAACATTAGCCATATAACCTACGGCAGTATTTCTATTTCCATTTTTATTAATACTAAGAGCATTTTGCCCAACAGCCGTGTTATAATCACCTTCTATATTATTAGTCAATGCTTTATAACCACTTGCCGTATTATGACTTCCTGTTGTGTTACTCTTCAGAGCATCAGTACCGAAAGCCGTATTATCACTTCCGGTTGTATTACTTTGAAGTGTTTGATAACCAAATGAAGTAGAGCTACCAGAACTCAATTCACCTGATTTTGTATTATTTACTTTAAATACAAGTGCCTTATCGTCTATTGTTCCTAAGAAATGTGTTCCGGGTGTTGTTCCCGAATTACCAGTTAAATTCCAACCGTTAAATACATTTGAACTCCACTGAACAACACCACTAACTGTTGTTAAAACTTGTCCATCGCTTCCAGAAGCTATTTTCGCTGTTGTTACAGCATTATTTGCAATTTTTGCACTCGTTACTCCACCGTCCGCTATGCTTACTGTGGCATCTGCGCTGCCGTCAAAACTAAACGCTGTTATACCATCACCCTGCGATAAACTATGATTGACTTTATCCGATGTACCTGCATTACCGGAAACACTTCCAATAATTTTATTGGTTACTGTAAGAAATGTTGCTTTAACACTGGTAATTTTTGATAAAGTAGCATTTAGAGTATTAGTTGTAACATCATTTACTCTTAAATTTGATGACCATTTCGAAGCATTTCCTGCTGCATTTGTAATAAGCACCTGATTTGCATTGCCGTGTGCTAATTTTGCAGTTGTTACACCACCGTCTGCTATGCTTACTGTGGCATCTGCACTGCCGTCAAAGGTAAACGCTGTTATGCCGGCACCCTGCGATAAACTATGATTTACTTTTTCTGATGTTCCTGCATTGCCTGTTATATCTATGCCAAAGGCTGTACCGGTGTTTAAGTCAGAACTAGTGATTGTGCCGTCGGCTATGTCTGAACTTGTAATTGTGCCATCTGCTATTTTGGCTGTGGTTACCGCATCATCGGCAAGTTTCGATGTACTTACGCCACCGTCTGCTATTCCTACGGTTATTCCCGCTGTTCCACCGTCATAAGAAAATGTCGCAATGCCATCGCCCTGGGTTAAGGGGTTTGCTACTCTGTCTGCGGTACCACTGATATTTGCATTCAATGTGCCGGTTACTGTTAAATCTCCATCTACTGTTACATTATTGTTAAATAATGATGTGTCTGTTACTGTTAAATTACCCGGGACTGTTAAATCATCTGTCCACTCGGCGGCATCGCCTGCCGCATTCGTTACTAATATTTGATTTGCACTACCGTTGGCTATTTTACCCGTTGTTACTGCTTTGTTTGCTAATTTGGCTGTGGTTACTGCTTCATCGGCTATGTCAGAACTTGTTATTGTGCCGTCTTCAATCATACCGCTGGTTACACCACCGTCCGCTATGCTTACTGTGGCATCTGCACTGCCGTCAAATGTAAACGCTGTTATGCCGGCACCCTGGGATAAACTATGATTTACTTTATCTGATGTTGCTGAGTTGCCTGTTATATCTATGCCAAAGGCTGAACCGGTGTTTAAGTCTGAACT
>CAZOOR010000060.1:0-16540 GCA_964581505.1 uncultured Hyphomicrobiales bacterium | reverse complement strand
TGTACTTAGAATAATGCTGGAATTCCTTTTTATCCTAATTTAATTAGGGTGTTGTGACGACGTGTTTATTCTCTTCAATAATTATTAATTGGTATAAAATTATAGTTTAAGCAATATCCTAGTTGTTTTTATCTTTTTTTAAAAACATATCTTGAATTGCTTTAATTTTATTTTCAGTAACCGGTTTCAGTTCGTCTAATGTTTGGTGGCTCAGCATTTTAAAAGTTTCTTCTCGTAGATAGCCCCATTTTGTATGAACAGGGCAAGGGTTGTCAGGTGAGCAACCCGGAAACCCAAGAACACATTTGTGGAAAATATCCAAACCGTCAATTGCTTTGACAATTTGTATTAATGTTATTTCAGACGGCTCTTTTGCAAGGAAAAAACCACCGACTTTTCCGCGCTTTGAACCGACAATTCCTGTTGCAGTTAATGTCTGTAATATTTTTGAAACGAAGGCAGCGGATAAATGTAACTCTTTGGAAATCTCTGATGACTTATAGTATTTATTTTTTTCCTTTATGGATAGGTATAATACCGATTGTATTGCTATTTCACACTTTTTGGAAAATATGACTGTCATTATTTGCCTGAATAATTTATAATTAAACTCAGAAAATATGTTTATTAAGATATGCAAGTTAGCAAATTATAGAGTTAAAACAATGAAAAGTTCATTAATCCTTTGCGGTTTCTATTGAAATTCACTTTTCATTCGTCATGTATTTATTAAGATGATTTATTAAAGAAACTTTCGTAATTTTAAAGTTTAACTTTCTGAAAAAAGTGATATTTATATTAGATGAAGCATTATAGAAATTTCAGTATTATAGCTCATATTGACCATGGCAAATCAACATTGGCGGATAGACTATTGGAGACGACTGGCAGGGTAACGAAACGCGAGATGGTTATGAACCAAATCTTAGATGATAATCCATTGGAGCAGGAGCGAGGTATTACCATTAAATTGCATGCTATTCAAATGGAGTATGTGCATTCTGACGGTAATTCGTATATTCTAAATCTTATTGATACGCCCGGACACGTAGATTTTACTTATGAAGTCTCTCGTTCACTTGCCGCTTGCGAGGGCGCTATCCTTGTTGTTGATGCTACTCAGGGGGTCGAAGCCCAGACAATTAGCAATTTGTATCTTGCTATCGAAGCGGATTTGGAAATTATTCCCGTTTTGAATAAAATTGATTTGCCAAGTGCAGAGACTAAACTTGATGATGTCAAGCAACAGGTTATCGATTTAATCGGTTGCGATGAAGAAGAGCTTATTATGATTTCCGCTAAAAGCGGTATTGGTATTGATGAAGTTCTTACTGCTATTGTCGAAAAAGTTCCTCCGCCTGTCGGTAATGTTAATGCACCATTGCGTGCTTTAATTTTCGATTCGATATTCGATTCTTATCGTGGTGTCATAGTGAATATCCGTATTTTCGACGGAATACTCAGGGAAAAGGAAAAGATTTACTTTATGGCTACCGATAAGACCTATGAGGTCGAGGAATGCGGTGTCCTATATATGAAACGAAAGCGAACAGGTGAACTGAAAGCCGGTGATGTGGGTTATTTAACTGCAAGTATTAAAAATCTGCAAGATACTAAGGTAGGCGATACGATTACCAAGACAAATGAAAAATGTATTAATATGATTGAGGGATTTAAGGAAGTCAAGCCAATGGTGTTCAGTGGTATTTATCCGGCTGATGCAGATGATTTCGAGTCTCTGCGTGATGCACTTGGTAAGCTTGTTCTGAACGATAGTGCAATAACATTCGAGCCGGAATCCTCCGGTGCCTTGGGGTTTGGTTTTCGTTGCGGTTTCCTCGGGCTTTTACATATGGAAATCGTACAGGAAAGGCTCGAAAGGGAATTTGACCAGAATATTGTTACTACCGTTCCTAATGTTCGTTATAAGGTGATTAAAACAAACGACGATGAATTATTTATTGAAAATCCTGCCGAACTGCCGCCACAGGTAAACATTGCGGAAATTCAGGAACCGTTTATCAAGGCGCAGATTATTACTCCGACAGAGTATATCGGTAATATTATGAAACTATGTATGGATAGACGCGGCGTTCTGAAGAATACTATTTATCTTTCCGCCGCCCGTGTAGATTTGTATTTTGAATTACCGCTTGCAGAAGTTATTTTTGATTTCTATGATAGACTGAAATCCTCGACACGGGGATATGCTTCGCTTGATTATGAGTTCTTGGAGTATAGAACAGAGCGGCTTGTCAAACTGGATATTATGATTAACAGTGAGCAATTTGATGCACTTTCGACTATTGTTCATCAGGAGAAATCATTCCATTGGGGGCAACGTCTTTGTTCCAAGTTGAAAGAATTAATACCACGCCAGATGTTCGATGTGGCTATACAAGCGGCTGTCGGCTCTAAAATTATTTCTCGTACTAACGTGAAGGCATTAAGGAAAAATGTCCTTGCCAAATGTTATGGTGGCGATATTTCAAGAAAAAGAAAATTGCTCGAAAAGCAAAAAGAAGGAAAGAAACGTATGAAACAAGTAGGTAAAGTAGAAATTCCTCAAGAGGCTTTTCTTGCTGTAATGAAAATTGACGATTAATTTATTGGATAATTTATTATGAAGAAAAAAGAAAATAGAATTGAATTGAAAAAACTAAAAGAAGAAATTAATGCTCTCGAACAAGTTAAATTCTCTGATATTGAGGGTAATAACTTTTTTGCCAAATTGTGGAATTGGTATAAGCATAAGAAAAAATTAAATAAACTCAAAAGAGAGGAACCAAAGAGTTTCAAGGAATTGGCTGTCGGCTGGGCGAAAACTATTGTCGGGGCAATTATTGTTGTTATGATTCTTAACGGTCTCTTAATTGCTTCATTTGTTGTACCTACCGGTTCTATGGAACGCACTGTGATGACGGGCGATTTCCTTTTTGTTAATAAATTCAAATACGGACCTTCCACACCTCAGGTTGTTCCGTTTTTAAATTTACCTCTACCTTTCTATAAGTTTCCGGCATTCAGCGACCCTGAGAAAGGTGATGTTATCGTTTTTATTTTCCCCGGCAATCGTGATGAATTGAAAGCAAAGGAGTTCCAATATTACTTAAAAAGATGTGTTGCTACTGCCGGCGATTCCTTGCAGGTGATAAATAAAAAGCTTTATGTAAACGGAAAGTTCCAGCCATTACCCGAATATGGCAAATACGAACAGTTTACTCGCGAAAGTCCCTATGATAAATTCAGGACATTTCCGGTTGGTGCCGGATATACTGCAAATAATTACGGACCGATTAGAATTCCAAAAGAGGGGGATAAAGTAAAGATTACACCTGACAATTGGCGTCAATGGGAAATATTTATCAAACGCGAAGGGCATAGTATCTCATTCACTGGAAAGAATATTTTAATTGATAATAAACCTGCTAATGAATATACGGTCGAGCGAAACTATTGCTTCGGTATGGGGGATAATCGTGATAATAGCCTTGATAGCAGATTCTTCGGTTTTATTCCTTATGAAAATATTGTTGGTACGCCTATGATTGTTTATCTATCATTACCTGATAGAGACGAAATGGGCAGACCTTATTCTATATTTGAGAGAATACTGCATTTGCGACTTAATAGAATCGGCAAAATTATTGAGTAAATTAAATGGCCGGTATATATATTCACATTCCATTCTGCGAAAGGAAATGCAGATATTGTGATTTTTATTCCGAGGAGTTTTCCGGAATAAATAGACGCAAACAGAATATTGATTTGTTAATAAATCCGAATTCACTTTCAGTGTTTTCGGATTTTCTTTCTCGTGAAATTGCTCTCTTTACCGCTACACACAAGGAATTGCCGTTAATTACAAGTATATTTTTCGGGGGTGGTACACCTTCGTTGTTGCCCTCCGGACAATTGTCAAGCATCATTAAATTGCTTCATAGTCAATTCAATATAACTGATGATGCGGAAATTTCATTGGAAGCAAATCCGGGAACGCTCTCTTCTGCTAAACTTAAATCTTATCGAGCCGCAGGTGTAAATCGTTTGAGCATAGGGGCGCAGTCATTTGTAGCAAGCGAATTGAATTTTTTGGAGCGAATACATAATCCCCGACAAATTGAAGAAGCGTTTAGCAATGCCCGCAATGCCGGTTTTGATAATATCAGTCTTGATTTAATGTTTTCTGTTCCCGGGCAATCAAAAGATACTCTGGCATTTTCATTGGAGCGTACTTTTGAATTGTACCCCGAGCATATTTCATCGTATAGTTTGATTTATGAACCCGAAACGCCATTGTATAATGATTTACAAAACGGAAAATTTAGAAAATTAAATGAAGAAGAAGATGCCGAATTATATGAATATACAATGGATACTCTCCGCCAAGCCGGATATATCCAGTATGAGGTATCGAATTATGCTTTATCGGATAAATATAAATGTAGGCATAATTTAAACTATTGGAGTGGTGGCGAGTATTTGGCTTTCGGACCTTCCGCTCATAGTTATTTGCGTGGACGCCGAGCATGGAATGAGCGTGATTTGAACCGCTATTATGAAAGTCTTAAGAATGGGAAATTGCCTATTGAGGACAGCGAATTATTATCAAAGCTTGATAAGTTGAATGAAATTATTATGCTCGGATTACGTGCAGAGGGGCTTATTCTGAGTGATTTAAAATCAGAATTTTCTCTTGATTTATTTTCTGTTGCCGGTACTTATATTCAACAGATGATTGATGATGATTTCCTTATTTATGACGGCAAAACACTTGCCGCAACATCTAAGGGATATAGAGTTTGTGATGAGATTATTTTGAATATTATTTCAGCAATTTGATTATTCCTTTTCCGCAATGAAATGCACCTGCGTTGTACCGAAAATCTTATGGTGAAGAATATCGAAATGTGCCGGTAATGTAATACCGTCTGTAAAAGATGATTCTGCTATTATTACCCCATTTCTACTAAGCAGTCCGCTCTCAATTATTCCATTAATGACACCATCTCCTATACGTAAATTATATGGCGGGTCCACAAAAATAATATCATACTGTATATTATTTTCTTGACTGAGAAATTTAAAAGCATCGGACTTTATACATTCGTAACTATCGCTATCAATATTAAGATGAGTGGCAAAATCCTTTACATAGTGGAGTGCTTTTCCGCTTTTATCAACAAAAGTACAGAAATCCGCTCCTCGACTTAGGCACTCAAATCCTAATCCTCCGCTACCTGCAAAAATATCGCAGACGGACAGAGCGTTAAAATCAATCATATTCCCGAGTATGTTGAATATTGTTTCTTTTGTGCTGTCTGTTGTAGGTCTGATTCCGCTCGGGAGTTTCTTGTCAAATCGTCTGCTCTTGTATTTGCCACTAATTATTCTCATCGGGGAATAGCAAAATATGTTCTGTAAAATCCGGCAAGACGCCACCTATTGTTGCGGGATAAATATGTGCTGTGCGGGAACAATATCTCTTAGTCCTATCATCAAGATTTGTTGTGAATTTCCTAAATGCGTTCAGTCTGCTGACATTGCTCTTGCCAATGCTCAAATCCAATTTTTCCAAAATACCGGCGTTCAATTTATTTCCATAGGTAAATACTCTGTATTGAGCACCAGAAAACTCATTGCTTAAATTATTATATTCGGAAATAACCGTCTGCAATAAATCATTTGGAGTGGAATATAATTTGTAATAAATTGTTACGGGCTTACCTTGTTGCATTAGTGCTATTTCAATTTCGTTTTCATATATACCGAATAGAATAACACTGCTATCATTCAATTCGGGATAATTATATATAAATGAATTGAGGGTGGCAAATTGACTTGTTTGTATGCCGGTAACTATTCGCCCGCTTGGGAATAAATCATTAATTATACTATTTATTGTTTTTTCAAATAAAGTCAGGAAAATATAATCGCCGGACTTTTTATTATCGAAAAATGGTGTTAATATGCAATTGAGTTTGAATATATCACTATTCTCAAAATGATGTTTTATTTCCAGTCCTATTAATTCTTTCAGTTCATCGCCTGTCATTGCGTCCCGATACGGAATTTGGGTTACAACAAAATTTGAATTAGGTAGTGTAATGGAGATTTCATCGGGAATGGAATCAATATTATTTAAGAGTGCTTTAAATTCCTCGACACCCGCACTATTCAATCCTTCAGAGAGATTCGCATTCGATATGGAATGCTCTGTGGAATTGATATACAATAATTCCCTTGTGCCGTCATTATTTCGAGTAAGGGCGGCATAGGTTCTCTGAACATCAAAGAAAAGCGATAATGAAATTTTGTTATTATTCATAGAAAGAAAATAGTAATTGCTTGCAAACACAAATTTAATCAAATTTTGCAAATAATCTAATCGGAAGTGAGAAAATTCATTGCAATTTCTCTAAATTTTTCTCGCATTGTTATCATAAACGGGTGTTTGCCTTCATCAAAAAATATTGCTCTTCCATCGGGTATCAAATCTATAACTTCCAATGTTCTCTCTTCGATATTATCAATTAATTCATCTTGGCGGCTCGCAGTGGCAAGTACCGGAAAATTAATTTTCGTTAAATCGGTTAAGATACTCGGTCTGCCGTGTGCAACTGTTCGCCTCGTCATATCGAAATCATTATCAATTATACTTTCCCAATCATCACCATGCATATATTTCCAAAACGATGATGTCATTAAATCCTTTTTTGCTCTTGTGCGTTTACTAATAATTTTATCAGCATCTACCTTGAAAAGCCGAAGCCCGAAAAAACTATCGACAATCATATCCGAAATATTATTTGGAATTAGTCCGGCAAGATTAAGCCCGACAACAGCACCGCCACTTGTTCCGATGATTGAAATATTTCCTACATCATACTCATCTAATACTGCTTTTGCCGCACCTGCATTATAGTACCAGAAATCATCGGAAAACATATTTAGACGTTCAGACCTGCCATGTCCGGGATAGTCGAAATATATTACTTGAAAAAAATCTTTGTAAAATTCAATTTCTTGCTTGAACATAAGGGACGAGACGACATTACCATGTAAGAGCAATAGTGGATTGCCGCTTCCTTCGCTGTTGTGATAAACTTTTTTGTTATCGTATTCAATAAATGGCATATTTCCGTTTTTATAATTTCGCAACTACATAAATATAATTTATCAAATTTTTTTTAATTCTATGTTTTTTTTAACTTGTTATATTCGTAAATGATAAAAACGAGTATAATTATGCCTATTATAAATAAAGTATCGGGAATGACCGATTTAACTTCGCAGTTAGTAACATACAAGCAAACAAACGAACCGGTTTACGATAGATGGTTGGAGGAAATCAAAGAAGGAAATCATCACAATCGTCAACAGTGGGAGTATGTTTTTATTTTGCAAGCATTGAAGGAAAACGGAATGCTCCAAGCCGGAAAGCGAGGCTTGGGTTTCGGTGTCGGTAGCGAGCCAATTCCCGCAGTATTAGCAAAATATGGGGTAGAGCTTACTGCTACTGAGATTAATATTGAAAAGAAAAACGACCGTGGCTGGATTAAAGGCAGAAATGTTGCCACAGAACTACAAACATTGAATCGTTGGGGCATTTGTGAAACCGAACAATTTCATAAACTTGTTTCGTTCAGAGATGTTGATATGAACAATATCCCGGACGATTTGCGGGACTATGATTTTAATTGGTCATCTTCTTCTTTGGAACATCTCGGGAATATGGAATTATGCACTGATTTTATTTTCAACAGTCTGAAAACCTTGAAACCCGGTGGTATTGCTGTCCACACAACCGAATTCACCTTATCAAAGAAACTAACAGTTAAAGATGGTCTGACGGTTTTCTTTCGCGAAACGGATATTCGAGAGTTAGAAAGACGCTTGACAGCCGAAGGGCATAAAATTATCGTTAATTTCAACAAGGGCAACTCATTACACGATTGGCTCATTCATATTCCGCCATATAGGAAAGAGAATCATCTCAAATTGTTAATCTCATCGCATTGGAAATTATTTGTTGCTACATCACTGGGACTTATTATTCAGAAAAAATCATAACTAAATTTATTTTAAGATATGAAGACTAAGATTATTGTAGCTTGTTTATTTATTTACTTTGTAACGTACTCGTTTGCGCAGTCGCAGACTACTACTTATTTTTATGACCCGAACACAAAACCTGTCGAGTTAATTATTGATTTAATTCATCTTGATGCTTTTGTGAAATTCGAGCCGAAGAAAAACAAGGTAATTGCCAAAACAATTTTTACTTTTAGAACGAAACGCATAAATACTGATTCAATATTATTCTATGCTCCGGATTTTCAATTTCAATCTATCAATATTACCGGAGTCCCAATTGAATATTCTGTCAGCGGAAAATATGTTGTAATCTATCCGAAAGAGAAACTAACTATTGATAAAGATTATTTGATTACTTTCAATTACACTGTATCGCCCGAAGACGGCAATCCGTATTTCGTAGGGTGGAATGTAGAGAAAGGTGAATTGCGTAAGCAAATATGGGCGCACAGACCGCATGGCTGGTTGCCTTTCATTGATGACAGATTGTTAGTTACTCTGCACATTACATTCGATAAGCATTATAAGGTTTACTCAAATGGAGTTAGGGTAAGTGTCAAAGATAATGCTGACGGAACAAAGACTTGGCACTATCGTATGGGACATAACCACCCGTTTTTCTCTACTGCTCTTGTTGTCGGACAATATGCAAGCAGAACTCTAAAAAGCAAAAGTGGGGTAAGCGAAGAATTATGGTTTTATCCCGAATACGAATCTCGCTTCGAGACGACTTACCGCTATTCTACTGAAATGATTGATTTCTTTGAAAAAGAAATGGGCTTGTCCTATCCTTGGGAAATGTACCGTCAGGCACCGGTTGCAGATTATTTGTTTGGCGCAATGGAGACTACTACATCGACTATTTTCGGCGATTATATGTTAATTGATAGCGGTGCTTATTGGCAACGGAATTATATCAATGTCAATGCTCATGAATTAGCCCATCAATGGTTCGGCAATTATGTTTCACATCTTACACCCCGAGATGGGTGGCTAACGGAGAGTTTTGCTACATTTTGGGCAAAAATGTTCGAGCGGCATATTTTCGGTGAAGATTATTATCAGAATGATAAATTAAACGAAATTAAAAAGACTTTTTCTATTGCCGCAAAGAATAGCAATCCTATTGCTTCGAGCCGTGCCGGAACATTCAGGATTTATCAAAAGGGTTCACTCGTTCTTGATATGCTAAGATATGTACTTGGCGATGAATATTTTAAAATGTCAATAAAAAGATATTTAACAGAACATCATTATGAATATGTAGAAACAAATGATTTATTGCGTGCTATTTACAGAGCAACCGGAATGAATCTTGATTGGTTCTTTGAGGAATGGCTCTATCGTGGTGGTGAACCGCATTATAAGGTTTCCTATGATATTTCCGATGATAACTCGGGTAAACGGTTCACACTCGTTAGGGTAGAGCAAATTCATAAAAAAAACGAGTTAGTGAAAAATTTCAAAATGCCGGTTGAATTGAACGTTTACTACAGGGACGGTTCATCGGATAGTATAAGGGCTTGGGTTGAGAATGATATTAATATCATTAAAGTCCCTAATCCGCGCCGAAGAAATATTGCTTTTGTTCTCTTCGACCCACATAATAGAATTCTGAAAAGAGTAACGTTCAAAAAGGATTATGCGGAACTTGCCGCCCAAGCATTAATGGCGCCAGATATGATTGCTCGTTACGACGCACTCTTAGGATTAGGTGCCTATGATTTGAATAAGAAGATTGATTTATTGAAGAAAGTTTTTGACAAGGAAACATTTCACCTTACAAAAGGGGAGATAATTAGACAAATCGGCAAGGAGTTTGCAAACGGCACACTACCTACAACTCGTTCTTTTGATATGAGTGATGATACTCCTCTGATGATTATTAAAAAAGCAATATATGATAATGATGCTCTTGTTCGCTATGCTGTACTTACTTATATCAAAGATATTCATGTGGAATTGAGAAAGCCGTATATGTCTTTGCTTAATGATATTTCTTATGAAAATGTAGAACTTGCTCTTGCAAATCTTGCCAATGCGTACCCGAATAAATTAAATATTTATTTAAATATGACAGAGAATAAAGTTGGGTGGCGAGGGAAAAATATTAGAATGAAATGGCTCGAATTATCAATCCTTGACGGAAAAGAAGAATTCTTGAAAGAACTTCTCGGCTATGCAAGTGATGCTTATGATTTCGAGACAAGAATAAATGCAATTCGCACATTACGCAAATTAAATTATTTGGATTATGATTATATTAAATCTCTCTTTGCGGCGGCAAGTTATTGGAATTATAAATTACGCAATGTAGCTGTGGAGGCTATTAAATACTATGCCGGACAAATGAAATATTTAAAGATGTTACATAGTGCAATTTCCAACTCTACAATCCCGGTGGAATGGAGACATAAAGTAATGAAAATTATTTCCGACAAGAAATAAATTATATTTTTATATCCTCATCGCTGAGTGGCAGGGTAATTTGGAATATTGTAATACCATCGGGTTTTGTAGTTATTTCCAATTTCCCATTCCACAGATTTACAATTTGCGAAACAATAGCAAGCCCCATACCTGCACCTTGTTGTTCTTTTTCGTCTCTACCGAACTGTTCGAAAGCACCGATTTTCAAAAACTGTTCTTCGTTTATTTCGGTACCTTTATCAATGAACTGTAAAATATATTTATCTTCTGTAATGATTGATTTAATAGTAACAGGTGTATCTTTTGGGGAGAACTTGAACGCATTATCAGTCAATTCTTCAACTAATTTAATAAAGCATTCATTTGTGATTTTCACGCTAGCATTTGCCGCTTCCATTTTCAAATCGTTAATCCGTTCATATCTAGCCGCAATTTCTTGCGGGATTGCATCAAGAATCATACTCGAATAAATGACATTTTGTTTCCCCGAGTTTAAAAATGATTCAGGAACATTGACAAGTCTGTTATAGAAATTATAATTAGTGATTAGGCGTAATAATTTCTTGCCGGAATTTTCAATATTACCCAGCATTCCTAATATTTCGGTTTTATCGAAATCATCATAATGAGAACTGATGAGTTGCGAAAAGCCTAGAATAATATTCAATGGTGAACGCAATTCATGGGGTAGAGTAGTAGAAACAACTTTTTTAATGTTTAATAATCTATTCTCGTAATAACCGGTTTCTTTTTGATGTTTATCCAATCGGGTTTCAATTGCTCTGAGAAGTTCGGGAGTTTTGACGGGCTTGGTTAAATAATCATCGGCGCCAAGTTCCATACCATGTCTCAACTCTGTTGTATCCGCTTTGCCTGTTAAGAAAATAAACGGAATATTGAACGTAGTGTTATTCTTTTTCAATTTTTCAAGTAACTGATAACCGTCAAGTTCGGGCATAGAGACATCGCAAAGAATCAAATCCGGCAGGAATTCTTTTGCAATTGTTAAGCCGTCATTTCCGTTGCGTGCTTTCTTGACATCATAGTTGCGATATATTAATATATCAGCTAAATTATCAAGAAAGTGGACGTCATCATCTATTATTAATAATTTTAGTTTATCCATCATAATTATACTAGCAATTAATATACCATTATTTAAAATGTCGAATAAGTAGTTGAATTTATTTTTTTCCTAACAAAAAAACATAAACGGTGTATATGTTATTGAAATCAGAATAATAATAACTTTTCAAATACTTTTGAGGTACTACTATGAAAAAATCATTTCTTTCACTGGCAATCATAGCAATAGGATTATTGATTGGATTAAATGCTTGTAATAAAGGGGGCGATAATCCTTGGGATAATGAGCATAAAGACTATAATATGACTCAGGTTTTGCCTGATGAGGATATGCCGTATTTCGATGCTAATGAATTTACTATCGAAGGCGGATTAGATGTAAATGATATTGATATCTATCCGGAATTTCAAAGAGAAGATAGACGTCGCGACAAAAAAGACCGTGAGAAAAGACGCCGTTGCATAAAAAGACGCCATGGTTCGGGTTTTGAACTTCGTATTTTGCTTAGAAAACTACATCTGACAAAAGAGCAAAGAGTAGAATTCCGCAAAATCATTATTAGTTATCGCGACTGTATCAAAGATATCGTTAAGGATAATTCCGAGCAGAGAAAAGAAATTATGACAAGATCGCGTTCGGTAAGACGAGATATTATCAAGAAATTCAGAGCCGGAGATATTGACCGTAAAGAAGCTGTTAAGCTCCTTAGAGAATTATATGTTAAGGTTAAAAAATCTATGGACGAATTGATAGATAAAGAAGCTCTTTGTAATTGCTACAAGAGAATGCTACATAGATTATATAGTATTCTGACACCACAACAGAAGAGAATCTTCTTGCAATGGCTGAAAAATTCAAAAAATCCCTGCTTGAAAGACTTTACAATTGAGGGTTAAGTTTCAATATTTTTGGGGTGAAAAGGCTGCCGCAAGGTAGCCTTTTTTTTTGTTGATTTGCATTATTTTTTTTAACTTATAAATCTATACTTTATATTAGTTAAAACAAATAGGAATAATGATGGTACGAAAATTTTACACAACACTCTTTGTATTCTTTTTTGGCGCTTTACTGCTTGCACAGGACACAGTAGTTGTCCAAACATTTACTTATGATATGATTAAGAAAAGACGCGGAGTTTTCCAATTCCCGGAAGATACAAAGCAATTTAGAAAAATATTAATGCTTCACACCTTGAAGTGCGACCCGAGAACAGCGCGTGACCGCTTTGCTTGTGGGGAGTGGGACTATCTGACAAGAACCATGGTATATAAAGCGACCGGTAAAATGGATTCGACAAAGGAAGAATATCCATTATATAAACTCGGTTGGGAAGCGCCTGACACAATAAAATATATTAGTGTCAAATCAAAGTCGATTTATCAAAAAGAATATGTAAAGACTATTGTAGATAATGTTACAGGCGAAGAATTTTTTGATATTGGAACAGCAAATTCCGATTTGGCTTTTAACGGTAATGTTCGTAGAATACAGTTCGTTCTGGCTTCTAAAAAATTAAAACAAATGGGTTTCAAAAGAGGGAATATTGATAAAATTGCTTTTAAAGTAAAACAACCCGGCGATGCTGTACTACGTATGGCAATTCGTGTCAGGAACGGTACAGCGGCACAACTAACTGGTTTTGTTAATAATGGTTTTAATACTGTATTTTATGCGGATATTACCTTCAATAAAGCCGGTTGGGCGGAAATTAAATTTGATAAACCATACAGATGGACAGGCTTTTCCAGCATTATGTTTGATATTTCATATCAAACATTATCAGGAACTGCACCGGTTCTTGATGCATTTGCCGCCGATAATGCCATTCAGTCAAAAGAATCTGATAAATTCCTGTATTTTGACGGCAAGAATGATGCTGTTATCATCAGAAATAAAATGAATGAATTCTTCGGAGCTGAAAAACTAACAATTGAAGGCTGGGTCAATGTTCATTCTTGGCAGGCTTGGAATCGTTTGTTTGGTACTAATAAAACTACTCTTGTACTTGGTGACAAAGTAGGGCAGATATACTGTATTTTAAGAAATCCCGACAATACTCACGGGAATGTTCAGGGTGCTATTTCCTTGAATGAATGGCACCATATTGCTATGGTCTATGATGGAACTAAGTCCGCAAATAATGAAAAATTAAAATTATATATTGATGGTAAACCGAAGGGATTGGTATATAGTGGAGATATTCCGAAAAAAACAGATGCTACTTTTAATCAGCTTTCTTTCTCCGGTATTGGTTCTAAAAATCAGACACTCAAAGGCGGATTAGATGAAATTCGTATTTGGAAAGATGCTGTTCCGGCTGATGTGATTAAAAATTGGTTTAACAGGAAACTTAGTAACATCCATCCCGATTATACAAATCTTGTTGCATATTATTCCTTCGATAAAAACAATGGCAATATTGCTGATGATGAAGCAAAAGGTAATTATCCCGGAACTCTTATCGGGTGTCCTGCTTGGAAATTGCAATCGCCTATGACCTTGAAGACAGGTATTGAGACAATGACAAAAATACCTATTATGAAATTTTTCAGAGGCGATTACACAACACACATAAAATCAATTATTATTGAAGATACTATTGATAATGAACCTATTTCAATTGTTAAATATAAAGCAAGCAACCATAGACCGGTAATTGATAATATTACTTATGCTTGGGCGGCTGGATATTCATATAAATACGATAAGGATGGAAAAAAGATTGACTCAACATTGCTCGCTCCTGACAAAACTATTATCAATAGCAAGTTCTCTTATTACGGGTTACCTTTCGAGATTATTGATAAATATGAAATAGGAAGATACATCACTCCTTATGGTATTAATCTCGACTTGGGACCTGACGGCTTTACTTGGGCTTATGATGTAACTGATTACGCCCCTCTTCTACAAGGCAAGGTAGATTTATCAAGCGGTAACTTACAGGAATTAATTGATTTGAAATTCCTATTTATCAAAGGTACTACACCGCGTGATGTTATTGATATTAAAAAAGTATGGGGTGATACTCGTTGGTATAAATATAAAGAGTTATCAGCCGATACAAAATTGAGCGAAGTCGAAATATCGCTCAATCCAAATGCCAAGCAATTCAAAATGGTAACCAGATTGACCGGACACGGGCATAACAGTAATAACGGAAAATCTCCACACTGCTGTGAATGGAAAAATAATACTCATTATTTAAAAGTAAACGGCAAGCAAATTGCCGAATGGCATATTTGGCAGACTCATGATTGTGCTTTGAACCCTGTCTATCCGCAGGGTGGAACTTGGCCCGGTTCACGTGAAGGCTGGTGCCCCGGCGATTTGGTCAAAGACCATAATTTTGAATTGACAAAATATATTAAAGGTAATTCAGTTAAACTTGATTATGAGATAACGCCGGTACCACAGGATAATCTCGGTATGGGGGACGGGTATTATTATACTGCTATGCAATTAATTGAGTATGGTGATTTTAAGTTTGAGAATGATGCGGAAATTTACAATGTTGTTATGCCGAGCAATAATCCATATTATTCCCGAAAAAATCCCATTTGTACAAATCCGCTCGTTGTTGTCCGAAATAACGGAAGAAATAAGATTGCCGCTCTTACATTTAAATATAAAGTATCCGGCGGAATAGAGGAAACTTATAATTGGACGGGTGAAATTTTACCGAACGAAATGATGACTGTCAGTTTGCCAATATCCGGTAGCGAATTCTGGATTGGCGATAAAGAGCATGCGTTTACTGTTACCGTATTCAAAGCAGATGGTAGTGATGATGACTATCCTAAGAATAGTATCTATTTATCTCATTTCAATATGCCGGACTTATTGCCCGAAAAAATTATTATCGTGTACAAAACAAACAATAGACCACAGCATTATACTTTTGAAATTAAAGATTTGCAAGGTAAGGTTGTTTTCAGCAAATCAGGACTTGCCTCAAACACAGTTTACAAAGATACTTTGAATGTTCCGCAGGGTTGTTATACATTTGAGTTTACAGATATGTATAATATGGGGTTGTCATATTGGGCGTATCCGGGACAAGGCAGTGGATATGTGCGTTTTCTTGATTTGAATAATAAGGCAGTGAAGATATTTAATCCCGACTGTGGGCATGGTTATAATTATTCATTTAATCTCGGTAATATCACAATGGTTCAGGAAAGCAATGAGAATTTTTATTTGCAGTCCTTCCCGAATCCCACAATGGATTACGTGAATTTGAATATTACATATCCCTTGGGTAATGCAAAGATTACTGTATATGATATTAACGGACAAAAAGTATGGGAACAGAACGCAATTATTGACGATAATTTCAACACTGTGATTCCCACAACGGATTTACCGGTTGGTTCATACTTTATTCGTGTTCAGAACGAAACGTATGATTTGCATACAAGATTTATTAAGAAATAAATAATCTAATAAATAACAATAAATAGCCTCGAGTTTCAACTCGGGGCTATTGTGTTAGAGTCTTTTGCCTTTCTTTCACACATTACTGCCATTCCTGCTACCGCAGGAATCTCCTTCCAAACAACAATGTTATTCCTAACCGCACCCTGAAGGATGCGGTTAGTAGTGATTTTTTCTACACTTTTCTATGTATTAGTGATTTTTTTACTACGATGGGGTGAGAAACACAATAATTATTAAATATGACATAAACAGTTGTAGTAGCAATGGGTTATGGGATTTGGACAGTTTGGTATTTTTCTACATTTTACTACGGTTTTCTACACTTTTCTACACTTTCTATATTTCTTATATATAGACCTATTACTTATCAAAGAACGTGGAGTGAGCGAACACTCGTTTGCAATATAAATGTATTGAGATATTGCTACAAGAAAACGGTTTTAAAATTATTTTTACAATAATGCTGACCCACCCCCATACCCCCTC
>CAZOOR010000059.1:0-17500 GCA_964581505.1 uncultured Hyphomicrobiales bacterium | reverse complement strand
AAAAAAACTTCCGAGTATCATAAGTATTCGGAAGTTTTTTAATTATAACATTTTTTATAATAATCTATTTTTTCTTTTTCTTACGATGCTGTTGATTGCCTTGGCGTTGTTGTGGTTTCTGTCCGGGCAAAGTCTTACCTTGTGCTTGTGCAATTTCCTGTGCTTCACGCATTTTTTTAGTGAACCAACCCTCTTTCTTGGGCATACGTTTTAGGTCTGCAAGTGTCAATTTATTTTTTGAATAATTATTGATATAGAGCTGTTGCAAAATACCTAAGAGGTTGAATACAAAATAATACAAGTTAAGACCCGATGGGAAATACGAAAACATCAAAGTAAACATAACAGGCATCATATATACCATTGCTTTTTGCTTGGGGTCTGTTAGTGTCATTTTTTGCTGAATGAACATTGTAATACCCATTAGCAAAGCAAGCCCCGAAAGCGAGGTAATACCAAATATCGGGAATGGTAAAGTAATAATACTATCCGGCAATGATAAATCATGAATCCAAAATGCGAAGTCTGCTTGCCTTAGTTCAATAGATGTCCGTAGCACACCCCATAGTGCATAGAGTATAGGCATCTGCAATAGTAATGGCAAACAACCGCCCGCAGGATTAATACCGTAAGTTGAGTACACTTTCATCAATTCCTGCTGTTGCTGTTTCTGGTCGTCTTTATATTTTTCCCTAACTTTAGCTACTTCGGGTGCAATTACTTTCATCTTCTGTGCCGACTTCATCTGCTGTATAGAAAGTGGATAGAGAATGATTTTCATCACAATACTGAACAGAATAATCGAAATACCGTAGTTGCCAATTAATTTATAAATAAATAGGAAAAACGGCAACATAAAGAATTCGCCGATTGGACGAATAATAAATTTCCACCCGAGATTGACCAATTGCTCCAATCCGTATTCACTCAGAATGTCATAATCGACCGGACCAATATATACTTGGAATTTCTTTGTCTGCTTGCCGCCGCGATACGGTATAATATAGTGCATATCGTATTTTTCAATCATACCTTTCTTAGGTGCGCCGAAACGCTGTCCGGAAAGAATAACCGTTCCGTCAAAAGAACCGGAAGGAATAGGCTTAATTGCGGCTGTAAAATATTTGGATTTAATTGCGGCGTAATCAACAACACCGGTTTTTTTCTCTTTTTGGACTTCGTATTCGTTTGCATCAAGCGAGAATATTTCACCATTAATAGATACTTGGGCTTCAGCTTCATTTGATTCATCGACCGTATTACCTTCTTGATATTTGATACCTTTTACCCACCCGAACTTGTAACCTTTATTTGTGAGTAAATTGTCAAAGTTTTCAAGAGTTACATCTACATCAACCTGATATTTATTTCCGTAAAACTTAAATGTTTTGATAATTTTTCTACCGGGTTGCGGTTCTAATGTCAGCGTAATTATTGCTATTTGGTTGCCTTTCAGGCTATACAAATTTTTTGTATTATCTGCATATTTAAAATACAAATGTCGTGTATCAACATCTCTGCCAATTTCGCGTGAAGAGAGTTTGACACCCAAAACGCCATAATGAGACCAGACAAGTTGCGTAGGATATTGATTCCAAGTTTTAAAATTCTTCAGGAACCATTGCTTTACTACAGCACCACGTGAAGAGAGATAAACTTTGACTAATTCGGTTTCGATGGTTACGATTCTTTTTTTACCGACAGCCGATTGAGCAAAAGTCTGTCCGTACAGTTCAATATTTTTATTAACTTTATTGTTTAATGTATCGTTTACATCTGCCGCCGCCGTATTATTTTTAATTGTTGTTTTGTTGCTTGCCGAATCATTAGCGGCGACCTGCTCGCTAACAGGTGTTGATTTCTCGGAATTATCCTTAGGTGGCACCTGATTGACGGACATCCAGACCATCCACACGATAACGAGAATGGTGATTAATACAATTGCAAGTAGTGAATTTCTATCCATAAAACTAATGTTCCGAATAATTAAAAATTAAGGGACCGGGTCATATCCTCCCGGATGAAAGGGGTGGCAACGGCTGATACGTTTGATAGACATCCAACCGCCTTTTACCGCACCGTATTTCTGCAACGCTTCTACCGAATAATGAGAACAAGTCGGTTCGAATCTACAAGAGTTTGGCAGGAAAGGGGATAAAATCTTTTGATAAATCCTAACAATGAATATAAATATATGTTTCATTTTACCTTCTACCTATTGTTAGTAAATTTCAATGCTTTCTCAATTAGATTCTCGACTACCGGACAGACCTGCTCCAATTTAATCAACTTGTGATGTTTCGGAGTATTTGCCCAAACAATGAGAATTTTATCAAACTGTATAAGTTTCTCGGCTGTTTCTTCATTCTTCGCAAATTGGCTGAGACAAACTCTTAATAGACGCTTAATCCTATTCCTAATGATAGCTTTCTTAGCGTCTTTTTTCCTGACGGTAACTGCATATTCCAAAACAGAACTTTGGGTATCAGCAGTATCGTTTTTATACGTAACGAAAATAGCGGCATCGTTTAGATAAAACTTCTTTGCGGACTTAAAGAACTCATTGAATTTCTTTTTTCCTTTAATAGATTTTAGTTCAAGTTTTATCATAATTATCCTGCAAAAAAGCGGGATTTATTATTTGTATCTAACCGCCGAAAATCAATTATCTACCTATCGGCAGAAATTAATATTTCTTACCTTCGTCGCTGACAGAAAGTTTATGTCTGCCCTTTGCGCGTCTTGAATTCAGGACTTTTCTTCCGTTCTTTGTAGCCATTCTGGCTCTGAATCCGTGTTTTCCGAGTCTTTTTCTTCTGCTCGGTTGATATGTTCTTTTCATTTATAACCTCTAAATAGTATTGTTATTTGCTAATTTTAAGAATTACAAAAATAGTATTTAAAATTAAGAGCAACAAATTCCGCTTATTGATAAATCAGAACTGTTCCAGAACTCTTATATCGTTTTCGTAAAGCAAACGAATATCGTCAATACCTGTTCTTAGCAGAGCAACCCGCTCAATGCCAAATCCGAAAGCAAATCCGGAATATTCCTCCGGGTCGATACCACCTGATTTCAACACATTGGGATGCACCATTCCGCAACCGAGTATTTCGAGCCAGCCTGTATTTTTGCATATCTTACAACCCTTGCCACCGCAAAGGAAGCATGACATATCCAGCTCGGCGCTTGGTTCGGTAAACGGAAAGAATGAAGGACGAAATCTGAACTGCGATTTCTCGCCGTACATCTTTTTGGCAAATGTCATCAATGTACCTTTTAGTTCTGCAAACGTTACCTTTTTATTAATATAAAGCCCTTCAATCTGATGAAACTCTGCAAGCGACCTTGCGTTAATAGCCTCATTCCTGTAAACACGTCCCGGCATTATTGTTCTTATCGGAGGTTTTTGCGATTGCATTACCCTGATTTGAACCGGCGATGTATGTGTTCGCAGTACAAGATTATCACCTGTTTTCATAAAAAATGTATCCTGCATATCGCGTGCCGGATGGTCGGGTGGGAAATTCAAAGCATCAAAATTATGATAGCCGTCTTCGATTTCCGGACCTTCGGCAACTGTAAATCCCATACTTTCAAATATATCAACCATCTCTTGAACTGTCTCGGCAACAGGATGCTTAGAGCCTTCAAAGCTCTTGCGTCCCGGCAGGGTTAAATCAATAGACGGTGAAGAATCAAGTTTAGCTGTAAGCTTGCTTTTCAGTTCATTAAAATTATTCTCGACAAATTTACGAAGAATATTAAGTTCCTTACCAATAATAGGTTTTTCTTCTTTCGGCAAATCCTTCATTCTATCGAAGAGCTGTTGAATTTTACCTTTTTTGACGAGATATTCCAATCTGAAATTTTCAAGAGCATCAATATTATTGAGGTTCTTGATTTTTTCAGCAACTTCATTTTTCAGATTATTTATATTTTCCAGCATAAGATATATTGGATACAATGAAAAAAATCCCGCGATAGAGCTATCAAGCAATAAGCAAAATTACGCGGGATAAATTCTAACAATTAATCAGCCGATTGCCTGCTTGACAATAGCCGCAAATACTTCCGGCTTGTTCATAGCCAGCTCGGCAAGTACTTTGCGATTTATCTGAATATTTTTTTGTTTCAAAGCAAACATAAGCTTTGAATATGTTGTTCCGTTTAATCTTGCCGCGGCATTGATACGAACAATCCACAAAGAGCGGAAAGTTCTTTTTTTCTGTCTGCGGTCGCGGTATGCGTAGAGCAAACCTTTTTCAATGTGGTTTTTTGCTATAGTCCAGACGTTTTTTCTTCTGCCCCAATAGCCTTTGGCAAGTTTTTTAAATTTCTTGCGTTTGCGATGTGAGGCTACTTTATTAACTGAACGTGACATAATGCACTCCTAATTAGTTCATATAAAAAGGCACAGGGAGAGCCGTTTCCCCTGCGGGCCTTCGTAAAATTATTTTATCCTATCGAAAGCATCTTTTTGACGCGAGTCATATCAGCTTCCGAAACCAACGTAGCCGTACGAAGATTACGCTTTGTTTTGCGTGACTTCTTAGTCAATATATGACTTTTATAGGCTTTCTCTCTTTTGATTTTGCCAGTTCCCGTTAATTTAAAACGTTTCTTGGCAGAACCTTTTGTCTTCATTTTTGGCATCTTCTTATCTCTTTTTTATTGATGTAATAAAAAAAGTTTCCTGCAACGTTAAATTGCAGGAACTTCAAATTTACGAATAAATTATTAAATAAAAAAGGGGAAATACAGACGTTCACCTTTTAAATTCGATAAACGTTTATCACTCTTCTTTCGGTTTCTTCTTGGCGGATTGTGTCGGTGCCATAATGACGGACATATATCGACCTTCCGATGAAATCTTTTGGTCAACTTTTGCAATGTCTTCCATTGCTTCGACAAATCTATCAAGCAATTCGCGACCTACTTCCTGATGTGTTATCTCGCGTCCGCGGAACATAACAGTTGCTTTTACTTTATTACCATCGGCTATAAAGTTTCTGGCATGCTTTACTTTGAAATTGAAATCATGAGTGGCTGTTCTCCATTTGAATCGAATTTCTTTCATCTGTTGTTGTTGCTGTTTCTTACGCTGATGCTTTTCTTTTTTCTGCAACTCGTACTGATATTTGCCGTAATCCATAATCTTACAAACCGGTGGTTTTGCCGCCGGTGCTATTTCAATTAAGTCAAGTTTCTTTTCTTCGGCTAGAAATAATGCTTTGTTAATTCTCATTACTCCAAGCATTTTGCCTTCATCGTCCACAACCCTAACTTCCTTTGCGTTTATCTCGGCATTGATTCTGGTTCTTCTGCCCTTGCTCCTCAAATTTCTGTCTCTTCCGCGACCGCCGCCGCCGAAATGTGCGAAATAAATATTTTTCAAAATTCTCCTTTTACGTTAATAATTTGTTGCCTGTATCTCTTTTGACGTTTCTATCTTAAATTTATAATATATTTAATAAAAATAAGAATTACAAATTTATAACATTTACAATTAATTATCCAAAAAATAATATCTTATTATTGAAATTTTAGTAAAATTAATTGTAATTTTGAAATCTTATTAATCTTAACTTTATGAAAACTATGGAAAATTTATCACAAAACGACCAGATAAAAAGAAGAGCCGAAGAACTGAAACTTCTCGAAGATTCGGGGCTTGAGATTTACCCGTATAATTACCCAAAGACCCATTCCGCCGCTCCTGTTCTTGACGAATACGATGATGACAAACCCGAACTGCTTGATAATGTTGCCGTTGCCGGTAGGATTATGAGTATTAGGAAAATGGGTAAAGCCAGCTTTTGTCATATTCAAGATGAAACGGGGAAAATCCAGATTTATCTGAAGCGTGACGAACTGCCTGATTTCTATCCGAGTTTCAAACTACTTGACATTGGTGATATTATCGGTGTTAACGGTTTTGTGTTTCGTACCCGTACCGGTGAGGTTTCGGTTCATGCCAAGGAAGTTGTTCTTCTTAGTAAATCATTGCAGCCTCTTCCGATTGCGAAGGAAGAAACTGATGAGCAGGGAAATAAAATTGTTCACGATGCTTTTGCCGATAAGGAATTGCGTTACAGGAAAAGATATATTGATTTACTCGTTAATCCGCATATTCGCGATACTTTTCGCAAAAGAGCAAAAGTTATTTCGACATTGAGAAAATATTTTGATGAGCGGGGTTGGCTTGAAGTCGAAACGCCAATTTTGCAACCTATGTATGGTGGAGCGTCTGCCCGTCCGTTTATTACACATCACAATACTTTGGATATTCCTCTATATCTGCGAATTGCCAATGAACTCTATCTGAAACGCCTTATTGTCGGCGGGTTCGAGGGCGTTTATGAAATTGGCAAGAATTTTCGCAACGAAGGTATGGATAAGATGCACAATCCCGAGTTTACAGCCGTTGAGGTATATGTTGCATATAAGGATTATAACTGGATGATGGAAATGGTCGAGGATTTGCTCTCGAATATTTGCATTGCAACAAATGGTACGGAAGAGATAGAATATGACGGAAAAACAATTAGTTTCAAAAAGCCTTTCCGCCGTGCAAGTATGTTCGAGTTGTTGAAAGAATACACAAGCTACGACCTGCAGGGTAAAAGTCGGGAAGAATTGTTGGAAATTTGCGATAAATTAGATATTGAAGTGGACCCGAAATCAAGTGTTTCAAAATTGCTTGATGAAATCTTCGGCGCAAAGGTCGAACCTAATTTAATACAGCCGACATTCAATATTGATTATCCGATTGAGATGTCGCCGCTTGCCAAGAAGCACAGAGAAAAAGAGGGACTTGTCGAACGATTTGAATTATTTATTAATGGTGCCGAAATAGCAAATGCCTTCTCGGAATTAAACGACCCGCGAGACCAAAGAGAACGACTGGAACAGCAAGCACGCGACCGTGCCGCAGGTGATGACGAGGCAATGATATTAGACGAAGACTTTCTAAATGCACTGGAAATAGGTATGCCTCCGACTGCGGGTCTCGGTATCGGCATTGACCGCCTTGTAATGCTTATGACGGACGAGAAATCAATCAGAGACGTTCTTTTCTTCCCGCAGATGCGTCCCGAAGCAAAATAAATGTCAATTATTATGAAAAAGGCTGTCCGAGTAAGAGACAGCCTTTTTTTTTATCATATCGGAAAGAAGCAAACAGATTATTCACTATAAGTATTTGGGTATATAGAGATATACTTTTATCATTTTGTTCTGATTGTTTTATATTAAGTGTTTTAAATTTAAATAAATTTTAGTAAATTTGCTTGTGAATAGTATTATTACATATTTATTTAATGAATAAGTTAGTATTTATATTTCTTATGTTCATCTTTCCGTTTGCTGAAACGAACGGACAAATTATGGATATTGGGGGCGATGTCTTAGGGGATAGCAATTCTATTCAATCCGAACAGCTTGAGTTTTCACATTCTGCCGGCTTTTATAGAGAGCCATTTGAACTTCAAATTTTTTCGCAAAATGGTGATAGAATATATTATACTTTGGACGGCTCGTTGCCCGATGAAAATTCTAATGAATATACTTCCGCACTTTTTATTGAGGACAGGACTCTACAGTCAAATTGTTTTTCCGAAATCAGGACTTCACCCGAACAGGATTTAATGAATTACAAAGCATGGGAGCCGCCTGAGGAACCTATTGATAAAGTAACCGTATTACGTTGTGCTTCATTTAGCAAAGGTAAAAGAACAAGTCCTATTTATACGAAAACATATTTTGTAGCCCCGAATATTTATGAAAAATATTCAATGCCTGTAATTTCTTTGGTTACTAACCCGAATAATTTATTCAACCAAGAAAGTGGTATTTATGTGCCGGGAACTAATTTCAGAATAAATAATCCACAATGGTCGGGGAATTATTTTAATCATGATATTAATTGGGAGAAACCAATACATATAGAATATTTTCAGATGAACGGACAAATGGTTTTCTCGCAAAATGCAGGTGTAAGAATTCATGGTGGCGGTACACGTGCCGCCGCTCAGAAATCATTGCGTTTATATGCCAGAGAGGAATACGGTAATAAGTATTTTCATTGCAAACTATTGCCCAATCGAAAATTAAATAAATACAAACGATTTATTCTTCGGACTACTATGGGTGGTTGGACGGGCCAAACGATAATAAAAGATGCTGTCGGACAATCCATTGCTCGTAATTTAGACCTTGATTATCAGGATTTTCGTCCGGTTGTTGTATTTATTAACGGAGAGTATTGGGGAATACATACGATTAGAGATAGAATTGATGAACGGTATATAGAATATTTGCATAATATTGATAAAGATTCGGTCATATTCTACCGAAATGATAATAGCGATTTTCGGAAGATTATTCGCTATATCTCTACACACGATTTAGCGGAGCAAGAGTATTATGAATATGTGAAAAATCGTATTGATATTAGTAATTATATTGATTATAATATTATTGAGCAGTTTCTGAAAAACTACGACTGGCCATCGGGTAATTTTAAAATTTGGCGTTCAACAATGCCGAATAGCAAATGGCGTTGGGTGCTTTTTGATTTAGATGCCGGATTTGGCGGACCGAGAGATTATAATATGTTGGAACATACTACGCTGAATGATTCTTCTGTTGTATGGCCCAATAATCCGAAATCAACATTTCTGTTTAGAAAATTATTGCAGAATAGGGATTTTCGCGTTCGGTTTATAAATAGATATGCTGAGCTACTCAATACCGAACTAAGAGCGGGCAGGACGATTGAAATATTAAATAGAATTGAAGCGATGTATGAACCTGAGGTCCGCTCGCATATTGACAGATGGCATTATCCCGAAAGTTTCAAGAGATGGAAAAGCGGAATAGAGAATAGTTTGAGATTATTCTTGGCTGAGAGACCTTGCTATGTAGCCGAAAATATTTCTGAATTTTTCAATTTGAATGATTTCGGTTTTGCTTGTGATACGACAATAGCACCGACCGGCTTAGATATTGATGAGGATTTATTGATTGCCCCAAACCCATCTAAGGGTCTTTTCTTTTTGTATAATAAATTTGATTATATATTAGATGCTGAAATAACTATTTCAAATACTAATGGAATAATTGTATTTAAAGAAGAAAATGTATGTATTCCTCCCGGATATATTAAATCATTTGCTCTCGGGCAGTTGCCCGATAACCTTTATTTGCTTAGAATAATAGGAGAAAATATTATGAAGCAAAGAAAAATAATTATTCTGCATTAAGTATTATTCAATCGCTTTGTTGGACTAATGAATATTTATAGATTAAGCAATTACTTCCTTCAAATAGAAAAAAGGTTTCCGCTTTCGGAAACCTTTTTTTATTGCTCCTGAGCACGGACTTGAACCGCGGACCCTCTGATTAACAGTCAGATGCTCTAACCAACTGAGCTACTCAGGAATTTTTACGAACACAAAATTAATAGTTTTTTCTAAAAAAAAAAAGAAAAAAATATAAATCGACAAAAAAATATTGAATGTTCCAATTTGTCAATCATAGCGATTATTCATAATTTTGTTTTTCTATTATTTATTATTCATTCATATATGCTAATAACGACAGACGCATTTGTTCTATTCGGGCGTAAGTTCCGCGATACGAGTAAAATAATATCATTTTATACGGCTGATGACGGTATGATTACTTGTATAGCAAAGGGGGCGCGTTTGCCAAAGAATAAATTCGGTAGTTCGCTCGAACCGCTGAGTTTGTCATTAATCACATATTATAAGAAATCGACAAGAGATATTTATCTGCTCTCAAAGTCGGAAACATTGACTTCATTCAAGAACATAATGAACTCTTACGATAAATTGAACATTGGTTTGGCGATATTGGAATCAATCTCTCAGACCCAATTGAATTATGAGCCTAATCCGGCAATTTTTAATTTATTAAAGCAGAGCTTACAAATGCTTGATAGTAGTAAGGCTAACTATTATAACTATTTTTATAAGTTCCAATTGGAACTTTACAAAATAATCGGCTACTCTATCAGTTTCTCATATTTTGATTTGAACGAAATAACAAAAACTAATAAATTCGGTTTCGAGCTTGAGTCAGGTGAGTTTGTCGGAAAGACAAATAATCCACGTCATTTTGGATTAAATCGAGATAGTGCGGATTATTTGAAGCGAATTGACGAATCTGCATTTGAGATTTTATATTCTATTGATGTTAATTATAGAAGTATTAAATCAATTAATGCGATGCTGATGAAGTATCTAAGCTATCACTTGGATAAAGGTATCTCGTTCAAAACATTATCAAATTATTTAATTACAAATATATGATTTGGAAAGTATTCATAGCCTTCTTCTTGGTATTCCTAAACGGCTTTTTCGTTGCGGCGGAATTTGCTATTGTTAAAGTCCGAGAATCGCAAATCGAACTGAGAGCAAGGAAGGGCAGTAAACTTGCAAAACTTGCAAAAAAAATAACTCGAAATTTGGATACATATTTGTCGGCTACTCAGCTTGGTATTACCCTTGCGAGTTTGGGTTTGGGGTGGATAGGCGAACCGGTTGTTGCGGTAATTATTACCAATATGTTCCAATTTTTCAATCTATCCCTATCTCCTGAAACCGTACATAGTATTTCATTACCTGTTGCATTTATCAGCATTACGATAATGCACATAGTATTTGGAGAGCTTGCGCCAAAGTCTTTGGCTATTCAACGTTCGGAGCAGGTAGCATTATTTACATCAGGACCATTGATGGCTTTCTATTATGTGTTTAGTCCGTTTATTTGGTTGCTCAATTCCTTTGCTAATTTTATTTTACGTGTTGCCGGATTTCCACCGGTTAAGGATATGGACCAATTACACAGTTCTGACGAAATACGGTATATTCTGGAAGAGAGCAAGAAAAGTGGTCTGATTGAGGTTTCCGAACATGAACTAATCAATAATATTTTTGAGTTTACCGATAAAGATGTTAAGCAGATTATGCTTCCACGCGGCAAGATATTGGCGATTGAAACGGGAATGAGTTTCGATGAAGTTGTAAAAATGTTCATCAATGAGGGTTATACGCGACTTCCTGTTTATGATAAGGAAATTGATAATATTGTCGGAGTTATCTATTCCAAAGATTTGCTGGCAGTACTGACGGGGCAACAAAAAGGAAAGCCGGAAGACTTTATGCGAAAAGTGTATTTTGTACAAGAAGATGATTTATTAAAAGATGTATTAAACAAACTGCTTTCAAACAAAATCCATATAGCAATGGTGCTTGATGAGTTTGGTGGTTTAGCGGGCTTGGTTACTCTTGAGGATATTTTAGAAGAAATTGTCGGTGAGATTCAAGATGAATTTGATGAGGAAAAACCACTTGTCGAAAGAATTAATGATGATGAATTTATTGTCGATGCTTCGACTGTCATAAATGATGTGAATGAGTATCTGCCTATACCGCTCCCCGAATCCGATGAATACGAGACTGTAGCCGGACTTATTACTTCTACTGTCGGCAGAATCCCCGAGATGAATGAAATTGTTGATATTGAAAATTATATAATTGAAATATTGGAACGTTCCGACAGGGTAATAGAATCCGTCAAATTAGTTAAAAAAGTTAAGAATGAAAATGAAGATACTGATATAGATGAGAAATAAAAAGAGTAAAAAAATATATATACAGAATGATTTAAATTCCTTGTTTAGCAAAACTGTGTTAGATTCAGGTTTGACAGTCGTTTCGGAACAATCCCCTGACTCGCCGTATTTTGCACTTGGTTTTTGCATTAAGTCCGGTTCGGCAAATGACAAACAGGGTTATGAAGGTACTGCTCATTTTATGGAGCATATTGCATTCCGTAGAACTCTGCACTATACAGGTAGAAGACTTGTAACGGAGTTCGAATCAATAGGTGCTTATGTCAATGCTTACACTACTAAGGAGATGACTTGTTTCTATGTATTGGCTTTGAATGCAAAACTAAAAAAGTGCCTGAAATTACTTAGTGAAATAGTCCTCTATCCCGAAATAAAGACCAAGGATATTGATAAAGAGAAGAATATTATTCTCGAGGAAATTTCATCTTACGAAGATGACCCCGAGGAATTGATTTTTGATTTGGGTGAACAAATATTATTCCGAGCCAGTAGCTACGAGCATCCGATTGTGGGCTATACCGAAACGGTTAAAAATATTGAGCGAGAAGATTTTATTGATTTCCATAGGGAAAATTATGTCCCGAATAATACTATTTTATCATATTCAGGACCTCAAAATCATTTCGCTATATTGGAAATGGCGGAACAATTGAATTTTGTACATTTGGATACAAACAAAGAAATAATACCGAATGTCCCGAAAGCCAATAGAGCAAAAAAAAGTATTAGCAAAAAGAATTTTCAGCAGAGCCATTTGCTATTTACTACACGCACTAAGGGACTAAATTCCGATGGAAGATATATATATGCGATTATAAATAATCTATTGGGAGAGGGGCTTAGTTCCAGATTGAATCAGGTGCTACGTGAAAAATACGGATATGTATATTCCGTATATTCCACTCTTGCCTTGCTTCGTGATGTTGGCACTATGAGTATTTATGCCGCATCTGATTTGAAGAATATATTTAAGGTAGAGGAACTTGTTATCAATGAATTTGAGAAAATTGTGAATAATGGGTTTACCGAGCGAGAAATAAAATCTGCAAAAGAGCAAATAAAAAGTAGTACAATCATTGCACTGGACGGTGTTTCTTCCAAGATGCAATCTCTGGCAAGGACTGAGGCGGTGAGTGGAGAATATGAATCGATAAGCGATACGATTAATTTGATAGACAGTGTGCAAAATGAGGATATTCAAAAAGCAGTAAAAAAACACCTCGCACCCAAAAAATGGAGCGAGGTAATATTACAAGCAGAGGGCTAATTTATTTTTTGTCAGTATTTTCCGTATTCTCCTGTTCGGGCAAATCGTAACTGATTTTCTCGTCAAAAATTTCTTCCATAGCAAGAAAAGTAGGTTTAGAGATATTATCGAATTCGCGACTGATAGCAATCTGGTCGAAATTTGTGCTGTCAGTATCATTCGGGTCGGAAATAATATCAGCCATTCTCTCGGAGATTTCATTTTTGATATCGTCGTTAATTTGTCTGGAACGCATTCCCATAGCAACGATAGATTGATAAATGATACCTTTTTCCGATTCTTTCATCCTGACTAAAATAGGATTGACTTTATTTATATTTCGCAATTGAACACCTTAAATTTCAGAAAAACAAGATTACAAATATAAAGAAAATAATAGATTTATCCAAAAAATTCTTAAAAAATCAATAAGTTAGCCATTTATTTAAAAATACTATTCGGATATTTATTTTTATTTTATTATCTTTATTTTTTATGATTTAAACTGTTTCATCTAAACCATTGTAAAACAAGAAAAATATTGCTATGAAAAAACTATACTATTCAATTAGTGAGGTTTGTTCTCTTGTAGATGAAGAGCAACACATATTAAGATATTGGGAAAAAGAATTTGACGGACTGTCCCCGAAAAAAAATCGGAGTGGCAATCGTATTTATTCTGACAGGGATTTGAACATTGTCAAGACAATCAAAATTCTTATTCGCAAAGAGATGCTCTCGCTCCGAGGTGCGAGGGGAAGATTAAAAAAAATTTTAGATGGAAACAATCTTAATAATTTTGTCGAACAGCATTCGGACACTACCGACAGGGATAATGTGCAATCTAATGAAGAGCGACACAAGGAAAGAATAAAGAAGGACAAAGTGCTAAAAATTGATAGAGAATTATTAGTCGAAACATCAATTTTATTGAAAGAGAGTCTTGATTATTTAAAGAGTATTTAAAATAAATTTTTAGTAAATTTATCTTTGATACTTTTACAATTTTAGAAAATGAATTTTCATATATACTGAGGGATATATGTCCAAACACAGAACAAAAATATTATTAATTGTATTTTCTATGCTTATTGCTTCGGTGGCATTGCAAGCAAAGCAAATAAAATATACAATGACAACAGTCGGAAACCACGATGATGAAGTCCTCGGTGTTTTCGTCAATGAAGAAGATTCACAGGTTGCTACTTGTAGCCTTGACGAAACTATTAAGCTCTGGTCTTTGCCGGAGGGTAAGGAAATTAGAACAATTAAAGGTCATCTCGGTCAGGTCAATAATTTGTCCTATTCCGGTAATGACAAATGGCTCGCCAGTGGTTCGAGCGACCAGACAATCCGTATTTGGGATGTGGAAACCGGTCAGCAATTAAAATTATTAAAGGGGCATACCGACCAAGTGATTGGTGTTTATTTTAGTCAGGACGATAGCTCCACTTTTGTTGCCAGTACTAGTTTCGACAGAACGGTTAAACTATGGGATTGGAGGCTTGGTACAGAGGTAAAAACGCTGCGTGAGCATACAAAACCTACCAATAATGTTGCTTACAGCTATGACGGAAAAACAATTGCCTCCTGCAGTGATGACGAGACAATAAAAATTTGGTCAACTGATTTGAAGACAAGAGAGTCGATTATGACACTTATGGGACATAATGCTCCCGTATTGACGGTGCTTTACAGTTTCGATAGTAAGTATTTGGTCTCGTCTGATGAGAGTGGCGAAATAATTGTCTGGGAAATGCCCTCGGGTAAACTGCTCAGACGTATCAAAGCCCACAATGAATTAATCCAAGATGTTTCTTTTGCCGGCGACAATCAAACTATTGTCAGTGCAAGTTTGGATAAGAAAGTAAAACTTTGGAACTCGAAAACAGGTGAAAATCTTATGACTTTCGATGCAGGTGTCGAGATTTGGTCTGTTGATTTGGTTAGCGATGCTTCTATAATTATTATTGGTTGTGCCGACGGTACAGTCAGATTTTTACGTAAAGAAACCGGAAAGTAAATCTTAACGAAGGTGTAAAATGATAAAAAATAAAATTAATATATTGATTTTCGGAATATTATTCTTTGGATTTTCGCAACTTTCTCAGTCGCAATTAGTCAATCCTGTTGTTTCCATTACAGGTAGCGTAATGGATGCTTCGACTCGCCAACCGGTTACGGCTATAATGATTGTTACAAATGAGAAGGGGAAACGAATTAATGCTACTCGCAGTAATGGCAGTGATAACGGTTACTATTATCTGACAAGTTTGAAGCCCGGAAGAAAATATACAATCACTGTTAGCAGTAAATATTATTTGAAAGAAAAATATACTTTTGTAATTGCAAAAGCATATAAATATACAGAATTGTCTCACGATTTTCTTATTATGCCGCTGGTCGAGGGTGCAGAGATTCCACTTAGTTTTGCTCCATTCGAGCTTAATAAAGCTAAGTTAAGATATGGTGCCGACTATGTACTTGATGGTATTAAAAGTACTATGCTGACTAATCCGAATATTAAATTTCAGATTGTTTGCTATCCTGATGCTAATGGGAATGTGTCGCATAATCAGCAATTGACATTAGAGCGTGCAAAATCAATCCAGAAGTATCTTGTAGCAAATGGTATTGATATTTCACGAATCAGTGTCAAAGGTAATAAACGTACAGACCCCAAGAATCCGCCACCAAAGAAAAAGAAAGCAAAAGGCAAAAGATATATTGGGACGACTTATATTAAAATAGTTGAAATCTAAGAGTTGTTTTTTTAATAATAAAAGCTGTCTTATTCGGGACGGCTTTTTTATTTTTTATATATGTTTATGAATAAGTCCTATTTTGCCATATCGGGGATTTTTCTTGTATTAGCGGTTTTCTTATTATCCGCTTCTTTCGCCCATTCACAATACATATCTTATATTGATATTGTTCGCGGAAATGTTTTCGACTCATTGCAGAAGTCACATTTTTTTGCCGGCGATTTGTTCAATAAACTGCATATTGTTACTAAGGATTATGTTGTTAAGGACGAATTGATTTTTATGGAAGACGATGAGTTTAATGACTATGATATTTATGAAACCGAGCGAATATTAAGAACAATGAACATCTTCTCCAAAGTCTCGGTTACTGCACTTCCTCTTGATAACGGTGATTATGGAATTAAGGTGAAAACCCAAGACAGATGGTCGTTCGAACCTTCTCTCTTGTATGGCAGTGGTGGCGGAGTATATAATTTGGGACTTGGTTTGCGTGAGTGGAATTTATTGGGTACCGCTACATTTCTCCAAATGGACGGGCTATATAAATCGGAAAATAATATTGGCTGGGAGGGCTTAGTAAATGTTAAGCAGAGGCGACTATTTAGGACGCCTTTTACTTTGGAAGCTATGTTGCAATCAAACCGTATCAAAACCACTCAGTTCGTTTCACTTCAAAAGAAATATCTGAATTATCTTGTTCCGTCATCTTTTGGAATTGATTTCAAGAAATCATTCGGTGATATTTTTTATTACAATACACAGCAAGGTACACAGCGCTTGCCATTTAGAGAGCTAAATGCACGTTCTTTCTTTTCGTTATCTTGGCTAAAAGATGATAAAATATATTTCACACTTCTGGCTCAGGCAGAAAAAGTAGAGCGTGGGGGTAAAAAATATCGCCAAGCTTATGATAATTCCGGTTGGGTGCTTGCCTCTTTTTCATCTGTTGCCGATGATTATATTCCTGTTAGTAGGATTAATACATATCTGACACAAGATTTATGTGTTGGTGGCTATGGGAATGCGATAATCGGCAAGGTCTTTAAATTAAATGAAGATGGGGATAATCTCTACTATCTGGGAGCGCAGGGAGAGAAATCCGTTCTGATGGAAAATACATATCTTTTCGGGCAAGTAACGGGAGCGTCTGCGTTTACGAGTAATGCACATGCTAAATATACGTATTTGGAAATGCAGGCTATTGGTTTTTATTCCTTATCACCCAAATGGGTGCTTGCTTCCCGTCTCCGTCAACAGACTGCATGGAATTGGGATACTCGCCGCCAACTTGTACTTGATAATGATGCAGGCTTGCGTGGTTACAGCGCTAATGAAGTTTCGGGCGACAACAGAATAGTCGGGAATCTCGAACTGAGGTTTTTCCCTGATTGGGGAATTTCTTTTCTGCGGATTTCTGCGGCGGCATTTTTTGATATTGGAACTGCGTGGAATCAAGAAACGCACTTATTTAATACGCAATGGCACAAATCACTTGGGATTGGTATTAGAATTCACAACTTAAAATCTTCTGCTGATAATGAAGTCATTCGTTTTGACTTTGCTTTCAATTTCTCAAAAGGAAAAATAGGTGAAATTATTATTTCATCGGGACAGCTCTTCTCACTTATATCTCCGCATAAATACAAACTGCCGGAACTATTCGGTGGTGAATTTGATGAGTATTAATTTAATGTTGTATATAATTAAGTAATTTATTACATTTAGAAAAACAGCAATAAATAATATTAAAAATTAATTTTAGGAGATTGTTATGAAACGTGCATTTTTATTATTCGCATTACTCGCAGTGCTTATGCCGGCGG
>CAZOOR010000058.1:0-17992 GCA_964581505.1 uncultured Hyphomicrobiales bacterium | reverse complement strand
CTTCTGTATAGTACATTTTCCCTCCTTTTGTGTCAACTGTTTTTAGCGTTTGACAGGGAAGGGGTTTGGGGGTGGGTTAAAACAACCGTAAATAAAACCGCACCCTGAAAGATGTGGTTTGATTTTTTGGCTGTTCCACCCTCGCCCTTCGGGAGAGTGTGTGGGTGAGGACAATGTTTAACAGCCACGCGCTTTGTCGTGTGAGTATATATTTACAAAACAAAAAGAAGCTGTCCCATTTAATTTGTGAGACAGCCTCTTGATAATAGCAATTTGTTTAATACTATTGCACTGATTTTGGGTCGAGAATAGTCTTATTTATTACACCTAAATTCTCATCTAAATCATATACATAAGGAATACCCGTAGGGATATTTGTTTCGAGAATTTGTGCAGGTGTCATTTTCTCAATGTGCATTACCAATGCTCTAAGTGAATTGCCGTGAGCGGAAACAAGAACGTTCTTGCCCTTTTTCAGGAGCGGTTCGATATGCTCCAAAAAATAAGGCATAACGCGTTCCTGCGTATCTTTGAGCGATTCTCCATTAGGCGGCGGCACATCATAACTGCGGCGCCAAATCTTTAATTGCTCCTGACCGAACTCGCGTCCGATATCGGCTTTATTTAGTCCTTGCAGGTCGCCATAGTGGCGTTCATTCAAAGCCTCATTTTTTGCAACGGGTAAATCTTTCTTACCGCTTTGCTCCAAAATAATATCCGTTGTGTGCTGCGCTCGTTTCAAAGCACTTGTAAATACATAGTCAATCGGGTATGGTTTCAAAAGCAAACCGGCAACACGTGCTTCTTCCTCACCTTTGGGTGAGAGTTCCACATCTACCCAGCCTGTAAATCTGTTCTCCAGATTCCAGAGAGATTCACCGTGTCTAACTAAAATTAACTGTGGCATAAAAATCCTTTACAATTTATTTTGACAAATTTCCATTAAAACGCTATTTGTTGATTTCGGATGCAGAAATGCAATAAGCATATCGTGGGCGCCACTACGTGCCTGAGCATCAATTAAATTAATACCTAATTCATTAAGTCGCGAAAGTTCGGAATTCACATCGTCCGATTCAAAAGCAATATGATGAATACCTTCGCCTTTTCTTTCGATAAATTTTGCTATTGGGGAGCTGGCGTCAGTCGGTGCCGTAAGTTCGAGTAAGACTTCACCTACTTTGAACGAAGCTACAGCTACTTTCTGCTCGGTTACTGTTTCACGGTGTATATTCTCAATCTCGAAAATTTTAGAAAAAAGTTCAACTGATTTTTCCAAATCCTTAACAGCGATTCCTATATGATTGATACCCTTAATCATTGCTATACATCTCCCGATAATTCTTTTCAGCAAGTGCAAGGTCAGCAGGTGAGTTAATGCCCTGTAATTCATTAATATCAGCACCGGCAAAAGCACCTGTTTTGTAGCCCTGCTTTTGCAAAATTTCTATAATATCTGTAAGATAATATTCATTCTGAGTATTGTTATTTTGGACTTGCTTTAATGCACTGAACAACAATTTTGATTTTACAAGATATACACCGCTGTTAATCTCATTGATTTTCTTTTCCTCAATATTTGCGTCCTTTTCTTCCACAATTTTCAGGAAAATATTATCCTCGTCTCTGATAATACGCCCATATCCAAAAGGTTCGTTTGTAGATGTAGAAAGAACAGATAAATCATATCTACCGCTATTATGAAAATCGGCGAATTTTGCAAGTGTAGCGGAACGGAGTAGAGGCACATCACCGGATAGTATTAGAATATCACCGGAATATTCGGAAAAGTTTGGTTCTGTTTGTGCAACGGCATGTCCCGTACCGAGTTGTTCGTTCTGTTCGGCAAATTCAATATCGTCAAAATTCTTATTGACAAAATCAATGAGGGCTTCTTTCTTATGTCCCACAATAATCACTATTTTATCGGGTTGCAATTTCCTTGCTTGTTCCAAAACGTGAGCGAGTAATGGCTTATTTGCAAGAAGCGCCATTACCTTTGACATTTCGGGATTTTTCATTCTTTTGCCCTTGCCTGCCGCCAGAATTGTTATTGCAAATTTATTAACGGTAGTATTGCTCATAAAGTTTTTCCGGGATATAGAGTATTTGCTTCTGTCTTATCTGTTTTTGATATAATATTATTATTTTCGTCAACAAGAACAATCGTTGGCTTAAACTCTGTAAGTTCACTTTCGTCAACATTGGCATAACTAATAATTATCACTTCGTCGCCGATGCTACCCTTGCGAGCGGCGGCACCGTTTAGGCAGAACTCACGTTTACCATGCTCTCCCGGAATGATGTAAGTTTCGAAGCGTTCACCATTATTCACATTGACAATAGCAATTTTTTCATAAGGCAACATATTAGCCGCCTCCATAATTTCACTATCAATAGTAAAACTTCCTTCGTAATAAAGATTGGCGGCTGTAATCCGCGCTCTATGTATTTTAGATTTGAACATTATTCTCTGCATTAATGCCTCTTCTTTGCTTATTTAATTAAAAACACATTCAAAATAATAAAATTATCCTAACAACTCAAATTTTATCAATCTCGTTTAAAATAAAAAACTTAATTTTGCAATGCAATAGACGTATTATTATATGAAAACTTTGAAATAATATATAAAAAAGCAAGAAGAGGTTCATTATGAAAAAGATTATCGAATGTGTGCCTAATTTTTCTGAGGGCAGAAACCAAGATATTATTAATGCAATTGCTGATGCAATTAAGAATACCGAGGGTTGCAAACTGTTAGATGTGGACCCTGGTAAATCCACCAATAGGACTGTATATACTTTTGTAGGTTCACCTGAAGCAGTGGTCGAAGGGGCGCTAAATGCCGCAGGTGTTGCTCGTAAATTAATTGATATGAGAAAGCACGAGGGGGCGCATCCACGTATGGGTGCATTAGATGTTTGTCCTTTTGTACCGGTGGCTAATGTAACAATGGAGGAATGTGTCGAACTGTCCAAGCAGTTCGGAAAGCGTGCCGCCGAGGAATTGGGTATTCCGATTTATCTATACGAAGAGGCTCAGACTCAGGACTATCGAAAAAAATTACCACAGATTCGCGAAGGTGAATACGAAGGATTTGCCGATAAAATTATTAAACCCGAGTGGAAACCGGATTTTGGTCCGGCTGAATTTGTCCCTGAATGGGGTGCTACTGCTACCGGAGCTAGATTTTTCCTAATTGCCTACAATGTAAATATGCTCGGCACCAAACAGCAGGCTCATCGTATTGCTTTGAATATTCGCGAAGCAGGGCGTGGGGCGGAACAACCGGGTTTACTAAAAGAGACAAAAGCAATCGGTTGGTTTGTTGATGAATATAATATGGCTCAGGTTTCTATCAACTTAACGAATTACAAGATAACTGCACCACACGAAGTATTTGAAGAGTGCAAACGTCAAGCGGCGGAACTTAAAATCGGTGTTGCAGGTTCGGAACTTGTCGGTTTAATTCCATTGGAAGCAATGCTTCTTGCCGCCGACCATTATATTAATCAAGAGAATTTATTTATCATTGACGAAGACCAAAAAATCAAACTTGTCATTGACCGCTTGGGGCTTAATTCCGTTTCGGAATTTAAGCCGAAAGAAAGGATTATTGAATATATTATTCGTGAAGAAAACAGTGAAGCACTTGCAGGTCTGACTCTTAGGCAATTTGTAGAAAGCATAGCCGAGCGAAGTTCTGCACCCGGCGGTGGCTCCGCATCAGCCGCAATCGGTGCTATTGGCGCCGGTCTCGGTGCTATGGTTGCTAAACTAACTTATGGTGTTCGCAAGTTCGAGCATCTTGATTCGCAGATGCGTGAAATTATTCCACCGCTTCATTTTGCAGCACAGGAGCTAATACCAATGATTGATGCCGATACAAATGCTTTCAATGATTATATGGACGCATTGCGTATGCCGCAAAATACAAATGAGGAAAAATCTAAGCGTCAGGAAGCAATGCAGAATGGATTAAAGAAAGCAATTAATGTGCCGCTAACAACTATGAAAATAGGCGATTCGGCTTGGGACGCTATGCTTGGCGTTGCAGAATTCGGCAACATTGCTTCTAAGTCGGATATTGAAGTCGGGGCGCGTTCGCTCGAAGTTGGTATTTGGGGTGCATACAAGAATGTTTTAATCAATATGCCACAAATTAAGGACGAGGATTATAAAAAAGCAACTCTTGCTATTGCAGAGGAAATTGTAAATCGTGCTAAAGAAAAAATGGAAATGGTGCTAAATATTCTTGACAAACGTATGAAATAAAAAAATAACACAAAAGCGAATATTAATATTATAAGGGGCTGTCTCACAAGTTAAATAGGACAGCCTCTTTTATTATTGATATAGAACTACGTGAATAAATTTGTTGTGCTGTAATAATTAGGGTTATTGTTTTTCGGTTCAATTGGTAGTATAATAAATGCAAGCCACCCAATAAATGATTAGGGTTAAGGTGTGTTGGGAAACGGCTGTTCAAAGTAATACTATTAAAAAAACGAAAAGAAAAAATATTTGTATTTTTGCTAAGAATGAGTTACTTTTATATGCAGTGTCTATTTCATCACAAATATTGAGGAGTGTTCAAATGAAAACATTTATTTTGCTGACAAAGCTTTCGCCCGAGCTAACTAAAAATATCCAAAGCAGGACATTACAAGGGCAGAGCTGGCTAAATGAAGTAAAATCAAAATGCCCTGATGTAAAATTTACTGCTCACTATGCCTTGCTGGGGCAGTATGATTTTATGGATATTTATGAAGCACCAGACGAGATGTCCGCGGCAAAAGTATCCCTCATCAGTCGAGAGTTCGGAGCTATTGAAGCGCAGAGCCTAACAGCCATACCGTATATGGATTATTTGGATTTAATAAAATCCCTAACTCCTAATGATTAATAGAAATATTGTTTAAACTTGCAAACCCGGTCGAATATTTTCAATCGGGTTTTTTCTATTTCAAAAATAATTTATTTGTTAATTATCAAAATATTTCTTTATTTAAAAGTTCTAAACAATTGACAAAACAACAAAGCAAATTTATAAACCTATTGAAAGGCAAATATTATATGAGTACAGTAATTTTATCAGCAGTAAGAACACCAATCGGAGCTTATCTCGGCTCACTCTCGGCACTTAAAGCACCACAACTCGGAGCTGTCGCAATTAAAGCCGCAGTCAGCAAGGCAGGCGTCAATCCGGAAGATATTAGCGAAGTTATTATGGGCAATGTATTGCAAGGTGGGGTCGGACAAGCACCTGCACGCCAAGCGGCAATTTATGCCGGTTTACCTAACAGTGTTCCCTGTATGACTATTAATAAAGTCTGTGGAAGCGGCTTGAAATCAGTAATGCTTGCTGACCAAGCTATTCGTTGCGGCGATGCGGAAATAGTTGTTGCAGGTGGTCAGGAGTCTATGACAAATGCTCCGTATATTCTGCCAAAGGCACGTAGCGGTTATCGTATGGGTAACGGAGAACTTGTCGATATGATGATTAATGACGGTCTTTGGGACGTATACAAACAAATCCACATGGGTAATGCAGGCGAATTGTGTGCTGAAGAGTGTAATTTTACTCGTGATGAGCAAGATGAGTTTGCAATAATGAGTTACAAGCGAGCAATTGAAGCACAAGAGAAGGGCTGGTTCAAAGATGAAATTATTCCTGTAGAAATTAAAGGGAGAAAAGGTACTATTGTAGTTGATACCGATGAAGAACCCGCAAAAGTAAACTTTGATAAAATAAAATCATTGAGAACTGTTTTCAAAAAAGACGGAACGGTAACAGCGGCTAATGCCTCTTCGATTGATGACGGTGCTTCTGCATTGGTAGTTGCTTCGGATAAAAAAGCAGATGAACTCGGCATTAAACCTCTTGCAAAAATTATTGCTCACGAATCACATGCTCAGGAGCCGGATTGGTTTACTACGGCACCGGTTCAGGCAATAAACAAAGTACTTGCCAAAGCCAATATGAAACTTGAAGATATTGATTTGTTTGAGATTAATGAAGCCTTTGCTGTTGTCCCTATGGTTGCCGCAAAAGAACTCAATATATCTTATGACAAAATCAATATACACGGTGGGGCGGTATCTCTCGGACATCCAATAGGTGCATCGGGGGCAAGAGTTTTGACTACGTTAATATATGCAATGAAACGCAAAGGTTCAAAATACGGATTGGCTACATTATGTATTGGTGGTGGTGAAGCCAGTGCAATGATTATTGAAATGTTGTAAATTTTATATTTTAATTTATTAAAGAGAGGGTCGTATTCTGCGGCTCTCTCTTTGTATTAAGGGCATCAACAATTATTTCGGGAATATCTGTACAAAACAATTACTAATAATTGATTGTATATGCAAAAAATAATAGAGAAATTGACGTAAATGACTAAATAAATTTGCAATAAATAATTAATCGGTAAAGAGTTCTGTTTGTTTGGATTTCCCTTTTTTTAGAAACGAAAGTCTGTGAATGGGACAGTGTCCATACTCGGCAAGCATTTCGAAATGTTTCTTTGTACCATAGCCCTTATGATTTTCAAATAAATATTGGGGCCATTTCTTGTGAGCCTTGTTCATCATATATCTATCGCGCTCAACCTTAGCAAGTATAGATGCCGCCGCAATAGAAATGCTTATACCATCGCCCCCAATTACGGTAGAATAGGGCAAATATGAACCGCGAAAGCGGTTTCCGTCTATTAGAAGATGTTCGGGTTCAACTTTTAGTTCTGCTATTGCCTTGTTCATTGCCTCGAAAGTTGCGTTTAATATATTGATTTCATCAATTCTATTATTATCAATAAACGCAACGGAATATGTTAGTGCATGTTGCTTGATTATATCATAGAGTTCATCTCGTTTTTGAGGAGTTAGCATTTTTGAATCGTTAATACCTATGTCGGCTACTTCAGTATCTTTGAAAATCACAGCGGCGGCAACAACAGGACCTGCGAGACAGCCCCTGCCGGCTTCATCAACACCGGCAACAATTAAGTTCTTTTTCCAAAACTTACGCTCCAGTTTGAAATTCGGATATTGCTTTTTGGACTTCATAGTTTTTGCTTACTCTCTGTCAATAAGTTTTAGGAATTCATTTCTAAGATTAAAATCATTGAGCAATAATCCTCGCATAACCGAAGTAACCATTAGTGAGCGGGCTTCGCTACCCTGTACACCACGGGCAATCATACAATAATGCTTTGCTTTGATTACAACCCCCAAAGCGCGCGGGTGAATCGTTTCCTCAATGAAATCGGCAATTTGTTCGCCTAGCTCTTCTTGAATCTGTCCGCGGCGGGCAAACCAATTGACTATACGGCTTAGCTTGGATAGACCAAACACATAATCGCCCGGAATATAGCCTATTGCACATTCACCGCTAATCGGTTGGAAGTGATGTGAACAGATTGACATAACTGTTATCCCGCGACTAATAATAAGTTCGTCAACTTTTTTTCTATTCGGAAATATTGTCATATCGGGCGGTTTCTCGTATCTACCTGCAAGCAATTCATTGACATACATTTTTGCAATGCGTTTGGGTGTGTCCGTGCTGTTCGGGTCATTGCGCGAAATACGGAGAATTTCCATTACTTCGATAAATTTTTCTTCCAAACGTTCTATCATCGCTTCGCGTTCATTGAGGCTTAGTTCCATATTCCCGTTGCTGTCAAAGAGCAGTTCGTTCCATTTGTTCTTTTGCGAATAAATAAATTCATCGGGATTAATATCGTTTAAAGGTTCCATTGTCATTATTTATTTCCTATTCATATTTAAATTGTTTTACTTCAACAGGCTCACCATAGTAATCGACAAAACTGTTTTGTGTTTCGTAAATTCTTATTCGGTGTAATTTACCTTTCGGTAGTTTGTTTTCCAAAATATTCCAAAAGACAATTGATAAGTTTTCCATTGTAGGGATAATGCCTTTTAGAAAATCTACATCAAAGTTCAAATGCTTATGGTCGCATTTATTAATTATTTCCTGCACAATAATTTCCTTTAGCCGTTTCAAATCAATTACATATCCCGTATCGGGAGCGGGCTTGCCGACAACAGTTACTTCCACGCGATAGTTATGCCCGTGTCCGTAAAAGTTGTTACACTTATCATAAACCGATTCATTGCTTTCGTTTGATTTTTCAGGATTGAACAATCTGTGTGCCGCTGAAAATTCTACTGCTTTTGTAACGTATAACATTTGTAATTTCCCCTGTTCCTCTAAATAGAGAGAAGTTATTTGCAATTAATTATTTATATTTATTTTTAAACTTATTTAAAAATACAATTTTAATAAAGAATTATGAAATATATAATAATATTTTTTTCGCTTCTATTCATAAATTCTTGCGCCACAGTTAAGAAAAATATGAATTACAATCCGCTTAGCACAAAAAGCGATATGAAAAACATTCGATTAAAAGGAAGAATATCAACAAATTTCCCTAATTTAAATCAAAGTTTTTCGTTTGCCTTGAAGTTGGCAAAGAAAGATTCAATCAGGTTCGAGGCTTATGGACCTCTTTCTATACTTGTCGGCAGATTATATGCAAGACCTGATTATTTCCGTTTTTATAATATATTTACTTCGGAAGGATTTGAAGGTACCCCATCGGCAAAGAATTTCAATCTTGCTATGAACTTGCCATTGTCATTTGAAGACTTTGCTTCATTTTTGAGATGTGAGCCGGCGCAGAAGATTGAAACTTTTATACTTGATGATGGTTATAATTCTGAGAACAAATTATTATATAAATCCGAACAACAGGGATTTATTGATTATGTCTTGCTGGATAAGGGTATGAATACAGTTATTCAACAGCAAAGAAAAATAATTGACGGTACGATAATACTAAATGTTACATATTCGGACTATGAAGAATATGATGAGTATTATATTGCAAATACCATAAAATTCGGATTTCCGAAATTATCTGCTTCTGTTACTGTCAGAAATTCGGATATTTTTATAAATGAAAAGTTTGATAAACCGTTTATATTCAATTTACCGTCATCGGCTAAAATAAGGAAATTCGATTGATTGATTAGAAATACTTATATATTGATTTTTTTTTATATCTTCTTTTTCGCAGGAAGTATCGGACTTATTGCACAGCCCGATTCGCTTGCTATATACTCCAATCAAGTTGATTCAACGGACAAAATTACAATTGCACCGGTTCGTAATGTTGCCAAGTCGGGTTTGGACACTGTTGTTACATATTCGGCAAGCGATACAGTTGTGTTTAATGTAAAAGCAAAGAGAATGAGATTGAGAGGTAAGGCAAATGTTCTTTATAGTCAGCAGAATCTAAAAGCGGAAATAATTGAAATAGATTTCAATAGCAATAAATTGCACGCAGAGGGTTCCGAGGATACATCGGGTATTATTACCGGTTATCCGCAGTTCAGTGATAAAGGCGAAACTTTTTACGGAAAAATTATCGACTATAATTTTAAAAGCCAAAAAGGCTCAATTGTTTTTGGTGAAACGGAAGTTGATAACGGTTTTTATTTTGCGGAAAAAATTAAGAAAAAATCACCGACCGAACTATGCCTAAAGAATGGACGCTTTACTACTTGTGATGCACCGCACCCGCATTACTACTTTGGTTCACCGAAGATGGAGGTCATAGTCAAAGACCGTGTTTTCGTTGACCCGATAATTTTTTATGTGGAGGATATACCGCTTTTTGTTGTTCCATTCGGTATGTTCTTTACTTTGCAGAACGGACGACAATCGGGAATTATAATTCCTTCTTTTTATTTTTCACAAAATAGAGGTGTTTCTTTCGAGAACTTCGGTGTATATCTTGCTCTCAGCGATTACTATGACACAAGGTTTACAGCCGATTTCTATTCAAAGGGTGGATTTACAATGAAGAATTTTACTCAATGGAAATATCAGGATATTTTTGCCGGAGAGTTGGAGTTGGAATACGGGCGTTCACGTTTTAATTCCGAGGAGGATTTTGCTAAGAACTGGAAATTAAGGTTCAAGCACAATCATTTATTTTCTCCTCAAGAGCAAATAACGGCAAACTTAAATTTCTCATCTCAGGATTTCAATAGAAATACACAGTGGAATCCCAATGCTCGGCAAGTACAATCTATTACATCGAATGCTTCGTATAGTAAATCATTTGATAATGGTTCAAGTTTTTCGGCAACATACAGCCGCACACAGAATATTATATCAAATTCATATACGCAATCTCCCTCGCTGTCATTTTCATTGCCCCGCTATTCACCGTTCAAATCAATGGTTGCTTCCGACAGTTGGTTGCGAGATATAAGCTTGTCATACAACGGAAGTGTTTCTTATACGGATAAGCGCGACATTGTTGTACGGACAGAAAATGGTGTTACAAAAAGAGATACGAATAATTCATGGTCATCAAAAATCACACATAATCCACGTCTGTCAATTACATTGCCCAAACTATCGTATTTCACATTTACGCCCTATTTCAATTTTTCATTGAATAATTATTTTCGTAAGGCACACAGATATTTGGATATGAAGGATACGACAGAGAAAACCAATTATAAACACGGCTTTTTTACGGAGTATACTTATAATGCCGGTATTGCTATGTCCACACGTATTTACGGCATTGCAAAGCCAAAGATATTTGGCATTAATGCCATACGCCACACATTGCAACCTAATTTTTCTTTTTCATTTCGTCCCGACCAAGGAAACCCCGAATTAGGCTTCTATGACTCATACTATAATCCGGTAACAAAGAAAACAGTGGAGTATTCCACATATAGAGATGACGGTGGCGGTATTGCCTCGAATAAGTTTTCAGGGGCGCTTAATTACTCTTTCATTAATAATATTGCAATGAAAATTGCTCAGGGGGATAGCCTTGAGGACAAAACAGTAGATATATTATCGTTTAATATAAACGGGAATTATGACTTTGCCAAGGATTTCAGACCTTGGAGCGATATTAGTCTTAGTTTTCATTCAACTACATTGCCGGGTATGAATTTTAGTGGTAGTTCTATGTTTACCTTATATGATGAAGTTCTTGATGCTAATAAAAATGTTATTCCGACTGATGATTTGCTGCTCAGTGTAAACAAAGGGTTTGCAAGAATGACATCGCTAAGTTTATCCCTTTCGACCGGATTTAGCTCGGAAGGTGCATTTACCTCGTTGCCGTCTCGGGACATTGCCCAAGAAGATAGTATTGGGCTGGGGGAACGCTTTGCAAGACGTATGAATGCTAAAGAACAAACTTTTGATTTCTTCGGCGACCATAGCCCCGGCTACTCGAAATTCAGTTTACCTTGGTCTCTTTCGTTGAATTTTAACTACTCGTATAATAAACAAACAATTAATAACGAAACACAAGCATTTACAGTCGGCACAAACTTTACATTTAAAATCACACCTACTTGGGACTTTAACGGTTCCGTGCAGTTTGATTTATTGAAATATGAAATGGTATCGCCTATAATTAATATTCATAAAGATATGCACTGCTGGGAACTCAATATTTCTTGGTATCCGACCGGTTACAGCAAAGGTTTCTATTTGCGATTTAATATCAAATCGCCATTGCTCCAAGATTTGAAATGGGAACAACGCAGTAGTGATTTTCGGTAAAATCGAGTATTTCTTATACTTCGCTTCGTCCTTCTAATGCACGGGTAATAGTGGCTTCATCGGCAAATTCCAAATCAGAACCAATTGGCAGACCTCTTGCTATTCTTGTTGTTCTGATTGATAGAGGCTTAACCAACTTAGCTATATATTGAGTAGTAACTTCACCTTCGACACTCGGGTTAAGTGCAAGAATAATTTCTTCTACTCCGTCTAATCTCGCCAACAATTCTTTGATTTTTATATCCTCCTGTGTAATACCTTCCAAAGGATTGAGTACGCCGTGAAGGACATGATAGAGACCGCGAAATTCGCCGGTCTTTTCGATAGCCACAACATCATTAGGTTCTTCGACAACACAAATAATTGTTCTGTCCCTTTTAGTTGATGAGCAAATAGGACAAGGGTCAGTCTCCGTATAGTTCTGGCAAACGGAGCAATATTTTACATTTTGTTTTAATTCACCAAGTGCTTCGGAGAAGTTCTTCAGAAGTTCGTCCGGCTGTCTGAGCAGATGGAAAGTAAGTCTTTGTGCTGTTTTGCGACCAATGCCGGGTAGAGTGGCAAATAAACTCACTAATTTTTCAATAGTATCCGATGTATAAATCATAAGTCCGATTATCTATAAATTAAGTCCCGGTATATTGGGCAACATACCCGACATTTTCCCCATTTCTTCATCAACGAGCCGTCCAGCATCGCTTGATGCTTTATTCACGGCGGCAATAACCAAATCTTCCAACATCTCAATATCATCGGCATTGGCTAACTCTTTTGATATTTTCAGTTTTGTAATACGATAGTTGCAAGTCATCGTAACGCTGACCATACCGCCACCGCTTTCAGCAGTAACACTTTTGGAGTTTAGCTCTTGTTTTTTCCTTTCCATTTCTTCCTGCATATTCTGCACTTGCTGCATCAAACTCTGTATATCGAATTTCATTGATTGTGTCCTAATTCTATCTTTAAATTACTAATTATCAAGAATGTAAATTAAAAAATAATAACGGCTTTTTGAAATCTTATTTATTTAAAGCAAGGAATTTCGCATTAACCTGTATTTTATAGCGCATTCGATAAATATAATTTAAAAAAGTTGTCGTTTGCAAAAGAAAAGAAAAGGAAAAAATTGTTATATTGTAATGTTATGTTTTGCTCATAGCATTTTTCTATATTTCGCAACAACGAACAAGATTAGCTAACTGTTAATAGCATATAGTATCAATCGAATTAATGGGAAGCAATATATTATATAGAGCAAATAGTCATTATGGTTAATTTTTTTTACAGGTATTATGAATAGAATTAAATCAAAAGTATCAACCAATAGCCCTGCGTATAAAGAGAATTACGAACATTCCCAAAAGATAGTTAACGAATTGCAAGAGAAACTCGAACAAGTGAAGGCGGGAGGTCCCGAATATGCACGCAAACGCCATTTGGCTCGAGGTAAGCTTTTAGTACGCGATAGAATTAATAAATTACTTGACAAGGATACTCCATTTATGGAGCTGTCTGCTTTGGCGGCTAACGGTATGTATGACGACCAGGCACCATCTGCCGGTATTATTACCGGTATCGGTTCAATCCACGGACAGGAGTGTATGATTGTCGCCAATGATGCAACCGTCAAGGGAGGTACATATTTCCCGATGACAATTAAAAAGCATATCAGGGCGCAGCAAGTTGCTTTGGAAAACAATTTGCCGAGCATATATCTTGTTGATTCCGGTGGTATTTTCCTACCGCATCAAGCTGGTACTTTCCCTGACAAAGACCACTTTGGCAATGTGTTTTATAATCAAGCGATACTCTCCGCAAATAATATTCCGCAGATTGCCTGTGTTATGGGCAGTTGTACTGCGGGCGGTGCCTATGTGCCGGCAATGAGCGATGAAACAATTATGGTCAAGGGACAAGCAACTATTTTTATCGGAGGTCCGCCCTTAGTCAAAGCCGCGACGGGCGAGGAAGTAACCGATGAAGAACTCGGTGGTGCTGATGTGCATAACAGAATATCCGGCGTTTCCGACCATTACGCACAGAATGATGAACACGCATTGCATATTGTTCGTAATATAATAGAAAATATAGGCAAGCGAAATAAATTCGATATTGGAAGAGAAACTCCGGAAGAGCCATATTATGACCCGCAGGAACTTTATGGCATTTTGCCCAAAAATATAAGGGTACCTTTCGATATGCGTGAAGTCATTGCAAGGATAGTTGATGGCAGTCGTTTTCAGGAATTTAAGGAATTATACGGTACTACATTAATTACGGGCTTTGCCAGAATTATGGGTTATCCTGTCGGTATTATTGCCAATAACGGTGTACTGTTCGGCGAATCGGGACAAAAGGGTGCCCACTTTATTGAACTATGTACGATGAGAAAAATCCCGATTGTTTTCTTGCAGAATATTACCGGCTTTATGGTTGGCAAAGAATACGAACACGGTGGAATAGCAAGAGACGGTGCGAAAATGGTTCACGCCGTTGCTAATGCCCAAGTCCCAAAATTTACCGTCATTGTAGGTGGTTCTTACGGAGCCGGCAATTATGCTATGTGTGGCAGAGGCTATAATCCGCGTATGCTTTGGATGTTGCCTCACGGAAGGATTTCCGTTATGGGCGGCGAGCAGGCGGCAGACGTACTTGCAACCGTGAAAATCAGACAATTGGAAAAACAGGGAAAGAAATTAAGCGAAGATGAGATTAAGGCAATTCGTGAACCGATTGTACAGACTTATGAGGAAGAGGCAAGCCCTTATTTCAGTACTGCACGTATTTGGGACGATGGTGTTATTGCTCCGCTTGATATGCGAACAACACTCGGTTTGAGTATTGCAATGTCGCTTAACAAACCAATACCCGAACAGAAGTATGGAATATTCAGGATGTAAATTATGTTTAAAAAAGTATTAATAGCAAATAGAAGTGAAATAGCTTGCAGAATTATTCGTGCTTGCCGTGAATTGGGAATTAAAACCGTTGCTGTTTATTCCGAAGTGGACGAGAAAGCATTGCACGTACAGTTAGCAGATGAAGCCATACTCATTGGTTCTGCACCTGCAAATGAATCTTATTTGAATCAAGATGCGATAATAAAAGCGGCTAAGGACAGTGGCTGCGATGCTATTCATCCGGGTTATGGTTTCCTTTCGGAAAAATGGGAATTTAATGAGCGGGTTCGTAATGAAGGGCTTGTATTTATCGGCTCGGAACCCGAACCTATGAAATTGCTTGGTTCTAAAGTTCAATCACGAATTACAATGATTGAAGCCGATGTGCCGGTTGTTCCCGGTATGAAATCCGCCTCTACCGATATTGAAGATTTTAAAAAAATGGCGGCGGAAATAGGCTATCCGGTGCTAATTAAAGCTTCGGACGGTGGCGGCGGAAAAGGTATGCGTGTCGTTTATGAAGAAGCGGAACTTGCCTCATCTGTCGAAGCCGCTATACGCGAATCGAAATCCGCATTCAGTAGTGATGTGGTTTTCTTGGAGAAATATATTGAATCACCGCGTCATATTGAGTTCCAAATAGCCGCAGATAATTTCGGAAATGCTCTTCACCTGTTTGAGCGCGAATGTTCAATACAAAGACGTCATCAGAAGATTATCGAAGAGTCGCCATCTACTGCACTTGATGATAAGCTACGCAAGAAGATGGGTGAAACGGCTGTCAATGTGATTAAAGCGGCGGGATATACCAATGTAGGTACAGTTGAATTTTTATTAGATGACAAAAAGAATTATTATTTCCTCGAGGTTAATACAAGAATACAGGTGGAACACCCCGTTACGGAAATGGTAACCGGTATTGATTTGCTTAAACTGCAAATTAGGATAGCGGCTGGCGAGAAAATTCCGTTTACACAAGATGATTTATTACAAAGGGGACATTCTATTGAATGTAGAATTTATGCCGAAGATGCCGATAGTAACTTTATGCCGTCATCGGGTAAGATTCATCTGCTCAGAGAACCCAAAGGGAATGGTGTCAGATACGACAGCGGTATTTACGAGGGTACTGATATTTCAATTTACTATGACCCGATACTTGCAAAATTAATTACTTGGGGTGCAGACCGAGAGGAAGCGATTATCCGAATGATTAATGCCCTGAAAGAAAATGTGATACTTGGTGTAAAGACGTCCAATAGATTTATGCAAAATGTTTTGGAGCATAGGGATTTCAAAGACGGTAAAACATATACGAATTTTATAGATTCGCATAAGGAAGAATTATTTAAAAATGATGATGATGAATTGGAACTTGCCAAGTGTGCCGCCGCTCTCTTCGAGAAACATAAACCGAGAAAAATTACTTTCGGCGGAAATGAAGAAAGTACAAGTAATCCTTGGGCGGAAGTTGGCGCTTGGGAAATAGCACAAAAGAAGGAGGTTCGGTAATGGAATTGAAATATAAGAATGATAAATTTGAATTGGCAGAAAACATTGCACGGAAGTATTTATCAATAAATGACAGGCATTATAAACTCTCTGATGACGACTTATTTCGCAACTGTTTCGTAGCAGAAGATGAAAAATATTTATACGTCTTCATTGACGGGCAGACTTATCATTTTGAAAAAATTGATGAAGAGCAGGACTTTTCGGGAGACGGTGCGGGCGGTTCATCTGACCGAGAAGAGGTTAAACCTCCTATGCCCGGTTCCGTTGTAAAAGTTTTAGTTGAAGTCGGACAAAAAGTTGAAGATGGAGAGGGCTTAATTATTGTCGAAGCAATGAAAATGGAAACAACTCTTTACGCTTCAATTGCCGGAATTATTAAAGAAATAAACGTAAAAGAAAGCGAACAGGTTGATGCGGATAAAAAAATGATTATCATTGAAAAAGAATAGATGTTTTGTTATCTATTATTATTTTAATAAGTTTGTATGTTGAAATTAAATATAGAAAATAAATTAATTTTTGAGTAAAATTAAAGGATTGTTATGAAAATTCATGAACATCAAGCAAAAGATTTATTAAAGCGATATAATGTACCGGTGCTATTCAGCAAAGTTATATTTTCTGCGGAAGATGCCGGAAAAATTGCTTATGACGATTTCGAGTCAAAAGGTATAAACACAGTTGTACTGAAAGCGCAGGTTCATGCCGGCGGCAGAGGTAAAGGTACGATTAATGATATTAATACCGATGAATTGAAATTTGTCGAAGGCAAGCAAGTTCGCGGTGTAAATGTACTGACAGACGGAAATCTCGCCCATAAGGTTTACGAATATTCCGCCGCTATGCTTGGCAATAAAATCAAGACCATTCAAACGGGTGAAGCCGGAACAGTCGTTCAGCGACTTCTACTCGAAGAGGGTGTAGGTATTGAAAAAGAATTCTATGCAGGTATTGTACTGGACCGCGGTATTGGTATGAATACGGTTATGGTTTCCACTGAGGGTGGTGTGGAAATTGAGAAAGTAGCCGCAGAAACACCGGAATTGATTTTGAAAGAAGCGATAAACCCGAAACTTGGATTTCAGGGATTTCAGGCTCGTCGTCTCGGGTTCGGGCTGGGGCTTTCCGGCGATGCTTTCAAAAGTTTCGTAAGTTTCATTATGAAACTTGTTGAGGCTTACGAAGCATTGGATTGCTCACTGCTCGAAATTAATCCGCTTGTACTGACAACGGAAGGCAAAATGATTGCATTAGATGCCAAAATGAATTTTGACGATAACGCTATGTACAGACATAAAGAATATGCAGATTTGCGTGATACAAGCGAAGAAAATCCACTCGAAGTAGAAGCATCAAAATTTGATTTGAACTATATTAAACTTGACGGAAATGTCGGTTGTATGGTCAATGGTGCCGGTCTTGCAATGGCAACGATGGATATGATTCAGATGTCCGGCGGCAGTCCTGCTAACTTCCTCGATGTCGGTGGTGGAGCAAATGTTAGTCGTATAGCAAATGCTTTCCGCATTATGCTCAGCGACCCTAATGTAGAAGCTGTACTGATTAATATTTTCGGTGGTATTGTCCGTTGCGATAAAGTAGCCGAAGGTATTGTCGAAGCTTTGCAAGGTCTCGAAGTTAATCTACCGGTTATCGTTCGTTTGGACGGAACAAATGCAAAAGAAGGTATTCAGATACTAAATGATTCCGATATGGAATTTAGGGTTGCTCAGAACTTTGAGGAAGCCGCTAAATTTGTAACGGAAGTCGTTTCCGCCGCATAATTGCTTTACATGAATAATTATGATTATACCCCGAGTTCTCGCTCGGGGTTTTTTGAAATTTCCCTCTCCTTGGTTGCCTTTTGCCTTTAGTTCCCCTCTGTATAGTACATTTTCCCTTCGTTTGTGTCAATTGTTTTTAGCGTTTGACAGAA
>CAZOOR010000057.1:0-18153 GCA_964581505.1 uncultured Hyphomicrobiales bacterium | reverse complement strand
AGGCTGTCTAAAATGGACAGCCTCTTTCCAGTTCTAAAATAATATTTGATAATACTATTCTTGAATGACGCGTTCGAGCAGTAGCTCTGCAATGTCTTTGATTTGTACTTCTTCCGTTTTGTCTTTTGCTTTTATTCCGTCATTTATCATCGTCATACAGAATGGACAATTAACGGCGATAGTATCGGCGCCGGTTGCAAGTAATTCTTCCGTTCTTTCGATGTTTACACGTTTACCTTCGGTTTCCTCCATAAACATCTGCCCGCCGCCAGCACCGCAACAAAAGCCTTTGTCGCGATTCCGTTCAACTTCTTGCAATTGTGCATCGCCAAATGTATTGATAATATTACGCGGTGCTTCATATTTCTGATTGTATCGACCGAGATAGCAAGAATCATGATAGGCAATATTTTTCTTTTTGTCCTTGTCGGATTTTAATTTCAATTTACCCTTGGCGATTAGCTCGTTTAGAAAATCAGTATGATGAATCACTTCGTAAGAGCCGCCGAAATCGGGATATTCGTTTTTGAATGTATTAAAGCAGTGCGGACAAATTGTTACGATTTTCTTTACATTATATCTGCCAAATGTATCAATATTTTGTTTCACTAACATATCGGCAAGATATTCATTTCCGGTACGGCGGGCAACATCACCGTTGCACATTTCTTCTGTACCGAGAATAGCAAAATTCACGCCGGCAATTTTCATTAGTTTTGAAAAAGCAACGGAAATCTTTTTTGCTCTGTCGTCAAAACTACCGGAACAACCGACCCAGAAAAGAATATCAAAATCGGGGTTAGCCGCCGCAGTTTTAATGTCAAGTCCTTCCGCCCAATCAGCACGTTCCGCCTGAGGGAATGCCCATGGCGAAGCATTGTTTTCAAGATTTGTAAAAGCACTCTGTAATAATGGCGGGAAGTTAGCTTCCATCATAACAAGGGAGCGTCTCATACCGACTATATGCGGTATATGCTCTATCGTTACGGGACATTCCTGCATACAGGCGCCGCAAGTAGTGCATTGCCATAGTGCTTCGATACTGATATAATCACCGACAAATTTTTGAGCAAGGATTGCTTGCTCTTCATCACTTAGCTTTACCTCGGGGTTTTCTTTTTGTTTCAATAGGATAGGAGCTTTGTCAAAAGTTCTCTGCCGCAATTGTATCAAGATATTACGTGGGCTTAATTCTTTGCCGGTTGTATTTGCAGGGCATACGCTATCGCATCGTCCGCAATGTGTACAGGTATAGCTGTCCAAGAGTGGTTTCCAAGTAAAGTCCTCAATATCGGTAACACCGAATTTTTCAATCGTTTCATCTTCAAAATCAATTTTCTCCAATCTGTTCGGAATATTCAAAGGAGAAAGAAAAACATTCTCGATTGATGTATATACGTGCAAATGCTTGGAGAAAGGTAGGAAATTCATAAATGCGTATATTGTCAATATATGAATCCACCAGCAAGAGGAATATACATAATATGCGGCATTGCACGAAATAACATTTGAAAGAAGCGTGGCAAGCGGTTTAATATCCCAACGTGATGTATATCCTATTGCTTCTGATGAGGCATTCATCAAGAACATTGATGTTGTTATAATAAAAATTGCGGCTAAGACAATCAAAGCATCAATTTCTTCGGTGCGTTCCAATTGTAGTCGGGGGACTTTAATAATAAATCGTCTGACAAGCGATAAAATAATTGCTATAATTATTAAGACGCTGAAAATATCTGTTGAAATTGTAATTAAAGAATATACAGGTCCGAGAAATGACCAAGAGAATTTAGGAAAGAAACCCTGAACGACCGATTCAGATGCAGTAAAGAGGAAAACAAGAAATCCCCAGAAGATAATTGTATGAATAGGTCCGGCGGCTCTATCCCGCAAAATCTTGCTTTGTCCGAATGCTACACGTAAAGTATGCTTAATTCTTTCGGATACCATATCCCACCGATTTTCAGGTTTTGCAACCGTGAGATATGAATATAATCTTCTTAGATTAATGAATAAAAAAACGAAAGACGCTATTGTGATGACTGCAAAAATTATTAGTTGAATATCCATAACTTTTTTTATATTGTTTGACCAGTTATATTGCTAATGCGATTATGACCATTTTAAAAAATTTAACTTAATTGAAACATTATTAAAAAACAACAAAAAAAGATATTTTTTAACCCAAACAACAAATTATGAGCAAATTATTAATCATAATGCTTACTTTTCTGACGATTTCCGCTTTGCTTAATGCTCAGGAATATCCGGGCGGCTATGTACCAAATGATGAATATGGCAAAAAAAAGTCGCAGATTAATAACCAAATGATTTTTTATGCAGGTGTAAAAGTACCTGTAATTGATAATTCTTTGAAGTTAGAACTTGGTAGCGGTTTAGGTGTATTGATTAACAAACAATACGGAGTGGCTTTTGAATATTATTCCTTGCTATCGTCTGATATTATGCTTAGAAAAAATACAGATGAAGATAATATTCTCAGATTGAATTACGGTGGATTTGAATTCAGTTATTCTTACTTTCCAATTAATATTGTCAAACTCAGCGTAGGAATTATGGCGGGATTAGCCAGGGCGACAAATACAAATACAGCATTAGTTGCTGTGCAGAACTATGCACCGGACGATTGGTTCTATTTGTTTGAACCAAGAGTAAGAATAGATGTGCGTTTGTTCTCAAAATTTTGGCTTGATGCCGGTGCGGGATATAGAGTTCCAAGCGGATTGAAATTTTATGATTACGTTAATAAGGACTTAACGGGGATGTATTTTAACATAGGGATTTTGATATTTTAGATTGATTATGCCTGATAAACTAATATTATTAATTGTTGCAATTGTTCCGGCACTTTGGTTGCTTCGCTACTACTATAAGCAGGATAAGGCAAAGCCCGAACCGAAGAAACTCGTTACAAAAGTGTTCCTTTGGGGTTTTGTACTTGTAATCCCTGCTGTAATACTCGAAAAAATAATGAGTCAGCTATTGGAGCCTTTTACCGGTGGCGTTCTTATTCTATCAATATTTGCCAGAGCATTTATTGTTGCAGGATTGATTGAGGAATGGCTAAAACGTTATGCGGTCAAAAAAGTAGCATACACAAACCCGTATTTTGATGAGGTTATGGACGGTATTGTATATGCGGTTGTAGCAAGTCTGGGTTTTGCAACAATAGAGAATATTTTTTACGTAATGGAAGGCGGACTATCCACTGCGATAGCACGTGCATTTACGGCATTGCCTCTGCATGCAATTACTGCGGGGATAATGGGCTACTATATAGGGAAAGCGAAATTTGCGGAGACAAAGTTTGCCGAGCATAAATTTTTTGCTATCGGCTTGCAAAAAGCAGTGATTATTCATGGAGTTTACGACTTCACAGTTTTCACCGGAGCAAGATTTTCTACATATATTTTTATCGCTTTGCCATTTATTCTTATATTTGGGTTTCTGTATCTTCGTAAGTTGATTAAATTGGCAATTATGGAGGATAGAGAAATGGGAAGGCATGAATTTAATACAATTTATAATCAAAAAAATGAAAGTTTTACAAATAATATTTATTGAGGTTTACTAATGTTCTCTTTTGAATACTCGGAAATAAATGAACAAGTCCGACAAATGGTCGGCAAATTTGCACAGGAAGAAATTGCACCGACTGCAATTGAACGTGATGAAAATGCAGTATTTCCGAAAGATATTATTAAGAAATTTGCCGAACTCGGCTTTATGGGATTTATGGCTTCACCTGAATATGGCGGTTCGGGGCTTGATGCGATAAGTTTCTGTATTGCGATGGAGGAAATATCCAAAGTTGATGCAAGCATAGGGATTGTTGTTTCTGTTCATAATTCACTGGTAGATTGGATAGTAGAAACATACGGTAGCGATAAGCTTAAAGAAAAGTATTTGCCTCTACTTACTTCGGGCGAGGCGATTGGCGCATATTGTTTGAGCGAGCCGGAAGCGGGTTCGGACGCCACACATCAGAATACTTTGGCAGAACACAAGGACGGGTACTGGGTGCTAAACGGTATGAAAAACTGGATTTCCACTGCTCATAATGCAGGGCTATATGTTGTGTTTGCACAGACTGCACCCGAAAAGGGATATAAGGGAATTACCGCATTTCTGGTTGAGGGAGGCACTGAGGGGTTTGAACCTCAGAAAAAGGAAAATAAAATGGGTATGCGTTCGAGCGATACTGCTTCAATTGCCCTAACTAATGTAAAAGTGTCGGACGAAAACGTAATAGGTGAGGTTGGAAAAGGCTTTTATATTGCTATGGAAGGACTGAACGGCGGTAGAATAGGAATAGCCGCACAGGCACTCGGGATAGCACAGGGAGCATTCGAGCGTGCCGTTGCTTATGCCAAAGAACGCAAGACTTTTGGCAAGCCTATTATCGAACATCAGATGATTGGTGCCAAACTCGCACAAATGTCTATGAAAATAGATGCCGCACGTTTAATGGTGTATAGAGCCGCCGCACTCAAAGATAAAAAGCAAAAGCATATTCTCGAGGCATCGGAAGCCAAACTTATGGCTACGACCGTTGCTAATGAAGTTACGCGTGATGCAGTGCAAATACTCGGTGGATACGGATATACACGCGAATACGAAGTGGAAAGAATGATGCGTGATGCAAAAGTTACGGAGATTTACGAAGGAACATCGGAAATTCAGCATATTGTAATTGCAAGAGAAATTAATAAAAATATGTAATTTGATTATAGTCGGTAATTTTCAAATATTTCGGTTTTGAATAGGCAATTAAATTTGAAAGAAGAATAATGGGAGTAAGTATGGCAATGAAAAGTATAATAATATTGCTAATATCTGTATTGAGCATCGGATTAAGCGGCACGGCTTTATCGCAAACTTGGAACGGGATAATAGAAACAGCCGATTCGCTTTTTGAATTGAAGCAATATAAACATGCCTTAGTATATGCAAAGAAAGCCGCCGACTATGCACAAAAAAAAGAAGGCAATAAATCCAAACCTTATGCAAATTCGGTCAATCTGATTGGCAATATTTATTTTGCTAAAGGCGAATACTATAAAGCAGTCTATTATTTTACTCTGGAAAAAGAGGCAAAGAAAACCGCTTACGGAATGGACAGTCCGAGCTATGCCAAAGCATTGAATAATCTTAGTTCCGTGCTTTCCCAATTGGGGCGAAATCGTGAGGCTGAACCCATTATGCGGGAAGCCTTAGACTTAAAAATTCGTACACTGGGCGATAGTGCGTCATCTGTTGCAAATTCCGCTCATAATCTCGCTACTGTTTGTTTTAATCTCGGGAAATATAATGATGCGGAGCAGTATTATTTATTAGCATTAAAAATCCGAAATAAGACCCGAAAACAAAATCCGCTCCGATATGCACTTACTTTGAGCAATTTAGGTTCTTTGTATAAAGTATTAGGCAATTATTCACGTGCCGAGAATAAACTGAAAGATGCTTTTGATATATTCAATTCCCAACTTGGTAAAGATGATAGCCGAACATTAAAAGCACTCTCGGAGTTGGCAATGGTATATCTTGCTACCGGAAAAGCCATAAAAGCAAAGGAATTGCTCGAAGAGCATAATGCAATTGTTAAGCAAGTGAAGGGAGAAAATCACCCTGAGTATTATACTTCTATGTATAATATTGCTATGTATTATTGGAGTGCGGAGCAGTACGACAAGGCAAAAGATTTACTTCAAAAGATTATGCTCGGTGTTAAGGAAAAGATGGGGAACGGACATCCTCTGTATTCTTCCTGTCTCAATTCGCTCGGATTGATTTATTGGCAGACAGATGATTTGGAGCAGGCTGAAAAGTATTTGACAATATCTGAAAAACTGCGGAGACAGGTTTACGGCGAGCAACATTTTGAATATGCCACTGCTGTTCATAATCTTGCGGCTATTCAAAATATGTTGCATAAATACGATATTTCCGATAAGAATTATCACAAAGCGGTAAACTTGTATATTGAGCAAATAAATACGGTGTTTCCGGGGTTGAGCGAATCGGAAAAAGCTAAATTCTATGCCAAACTTCAAGAGCGTTTTGAACTGTACAATTTGTACGTTCTTTCGCGGCGTCAGGAAAAGCCCGACTTAATAGCAGATATGTATAATTTCCGGCAGGTTACAAAAGGGATATTGCTCGATGCGTCTCGTAAAATCAAGCGTGAAATATTGGCAAGCAATGACCCTGAACTTATTTCCAAATATAATAAATGGAGACATCTGAAAGAAAAGTTGTCTAAGCTTTATACTAAAACAATCAGCGAACAAAAACGCTCCGGCACTGCTCCGAAGCGTATTGAAGAGAAAATAAATCTTCTGGAAAAAGAGCTTTCGGTTCACTCGAAAGCATTCTCCAACGGGAGTGTTGCAAAAGAAAATAATATGATTACTTGGAAAGATGTACAAAATAAATTAAAGTACGACGAAGCCGCCGTGGAAATCATTCGTGTTAATATGTTTGACAAGAAATGGTTGGACAGTTCTTTCTATGCCGCATTGATTATCACAAAAGAGACACGCAATCAGCCGACTCTTGTTTTACTTGATAATGGATTTTTACTTGAGAAGCATTATATCAATAATTATCTGAATTCAATTCGTTTCCAAATCGAAGACAAATATTCATATCCGGTTTTCTGGGAGCCTATTGAGAAAAAAATCGCCGGAAAGAAAACGGTTTATCTATCGCAAGACGGAATATTTAACAAAATAAATGTTGCTACACTGCTCAGACCTGACGGTAGTTATGTTATTGATAATATGAATATAATTATCGTTGATAAAACATCTGATATAGTTAATGATAGACAAGAAGGGTATAACTCAAAAATTGCTTATCTGTTCGGTAATCCTAAATTTGCTATGAGCGAAGATGATCTTGCCGCATACAGTACAATTGACACTAAGTATCCTATACTTTCCGAGGCGGATATTGAAAACTCTATGAAGGAGATTAGTGAACTGCCCGGTACTAAAAAGGAAATCGAAGAAGTGGCGGCAATGCTCAAACAGAACGATTGGGAAGTAAAAATATATCAAGACAGGCAAGCAGACGAATATAATTTCAAACAAATAAACAATGCAGGTATGCTACATTTGGCTACTCATGGTTATTTTATGCCTTCTATTGCTACCAATAGAAGTAAAATGGTATTCGGTGTGGACATTGAAAAACCGATTATGGACCCGATGATGCGTTCAGGTTTGCTCTTTGCTGGTGCTACCAATACTCTATTCTCCGATGCTTTTAAAAGTATTGAAATGGAAAACGGAATATTGACTGCTTATGAGGCTTCTTCACTTGTTTTCGATAATGTTGATTTACTTGTGCTGAGTGCCTGCGAAACCGGTCTTGGTGAAATTAAGAACGGAGAGGGCGTTTACGGTCTGCAAAGAGCATTCCAAATTGCCGGAGTTAAATATCTCGTAATGAGTTTATGGAAAGTCAATGATAGGACTACTCGTCATTTGATGACGATGTTTTATTCATATTTACTGGAAGGTAACAGCATAAGCCAATCTTTGCGACTGGCACAATTGCAATTGAAGAAACAGTACGAAAACCCGTATTATTGGGGTGGTTTTATTGCAGTCGGTAATTAGTTAATGTTCTTTATTACTATTAAGTTCATACAACTATGAATATAATTTTTCTTATATTTGTTTTTTATATCAATAGCAGGTTACTATGAAAAAAATTATTACGCTTACACTTTTATTTTTTATTACGTTATTTGCCATATCTTGTTCGGATAATAATACAAATGAACCAACAAACCCAACGGATAAAAAGGTCTATAAAATAGGCGTGTTAATTCCATTGACAGGTTCTGCCGAACAAAATGGAAAGCAATCGAAAGCGGCGGTTGAATATGCCATTGGCGATATTAATATGTATTTCGCACTTGGTAGTATTAAAGTGAAAATCGAAGCTGTATATAAAGACAGTGGCACGGATTCAAGCAAAGCAAAACAAATGCTTAGAGAGTTTGCGAAGGACGGTATTAAAATTGTAATAGGTCCAACAACTAGTACGGTACTAAAAGGCTTAAAGCATATTGCCGATTCTGCAGGTATTTTGCTGATTAGTCATTCATCAATTGCATCGGAACTTGCAATCAAAGATGATAATATATTCCGCTTTGCACCTTGCGATAAATGGCAGGCAAAAGCAATTGCCAAAATAATGTTGGCTGATAATAAGAAAATGCTCATTCCCGTATATAGAAATGATGTCTTGGGTAATTCCCTCTATAATGAAGTATATGATTTGCTCGAAAGTTCTCCCCTATCCATGCAAACAGCCATCACCTATTCACCTGTGAATGCTAATTATTCTGCTGTTGTGCAAAAAGTAAAAGCCGCTATTGCCGGACTGCAACAGAATTTCAATGATGAAGAAATTGCCGTTTATTTGCTTAGCTTCGGCGAAGGTAAGGATATTCTGCAATATGCTTCATATCACCCGAGTTTACACAATATTAAATTTTACGGAACAAGTGCATTGGCTTTTAATAGTGCGCTGCTAAAATCAGACAAAGCGGCACCTGTTGCTGTATCAACAAAGTTCGAATGCCCTATAATGGGATTGAATCCGAAGTACAAAAATAAGTATGCAGGATTTATGGAGAAAATTGCTATTAAGCTGAAACACGAACCCGACAACTACGCTTTGTCAATCTATGATGCGGTGTATTCATCAGGGCTTACATTGTCCCTTACCGGTGATACTATTCCCGTGAATAGAATAATTAGTAAATTAAAAGAAGTTCTTAGAACTTATGTTGGCATCAATGGCAGAGTTGAGTTGGACGAGAACGGGGACAGAATAAACGTAAATTATGATTTTATGTCTGTAAAATTTGAAAACAAACTATACAAGTGGTATGTAACCGCTGTATATGATACAAAAGCTAAAACATTAACAAGAAAATAAAATTTTATTTAAGTAATTAACCAAAGAGAAGAAACTAATATGCTCAAAAGTATGACAGGGTTTAGCAAAGCCCAAGCTACGGAAAAAGGAATAAAAACAATCGTGGAAATTAAATCACTGAACGGACGTTATCTTGATATTAAATTTAGAATTCCACGCAATATATCACAGATGGAATTGCAATTGAAAGAATTAATTAAAACATTTCTGTCTCGGGGTAGTGTGTCTTTGAATATTACATTCGAGTATCAGGGTTTGCAGGAGGAGTTTGCATTTGATAAAGAAGCCGCTGCTGCTGTTTATGAAGAACTAAAAGCACTCAAAAAGCACTTGAAAATCCGCGAAGCCATAAAGTTTGAACAAGTAATGGCTCTATCTCATCATTTTAGTTCAAAAGGAAATGATGATAATTCTGCTATTGAGGGACGACTTGCCAAAAAGGCTCTCCGTGAAGCATTGAAAGCGCTCGAAAAAATGCGAAGTCAGGAAGGACAGGAGATTTATAATGACTTCAATAAACGACTCAGAAAGGTAGCCAATGCAGTCGATAAAGTCGAAAAATTAAGTGCAAAAAGAATCATAGACGAGAGAGACAACCAGCGGGAAAAAATTGCAAAATTATTTGAAAGCGATGAACTTGATGAGAATCGTATTCAGATGGAAATTGCAATAATTGCTAATCGTCTTGATGTTTCCGAAGAATGTGTTCGTCTCCGTTCTCATCTTAAATTTTTCCGCGAGACAATGAAATCTACCGAGCCAATAGGACAGAAATTGAATTTCCTATTGCAAGAAATGAATAGGGAGATTAATACAATCGGCTCGAAGTCCGATAGTGCGGAAATTTCCCATATTGTAGTTGAGGTAAAGGAAGAGATTGAAAGAATTAGGGAACAAGTGCAAAATATAGAATAAGTTCATTATTCAAGAACATTTTGATAAATTGCCGCTTTTACTAGCGGCAATTTATTTATATATGATTAGAAATTATTACACACTGCTGAAACTCAGCGAAGAACTGCAAAGTATTTGCGGTATGAAGATTGTCGAGTGCTTTACTCAGGATAAGAATACTCTGCTTCTGGCACTCTATGATAATAGTGATATTGTGCATTTGAACTTTAGTGCTGATACTAAACTCGGTGCTTTGTTCCTTCGTAATAATTTCAACCGTGCTAATAAGAATTCTGTGGATTTATTCGATTTTCTGCTCGGACAGTCAATCCTGAGTATTTCTTTGGAAAGAAATGATAGAATAATAACACTTACTACAAATGATTATATTGTGTATATTATATTATTCGGTGGTCCTAAGAATAATTTTATTATCACTGATAAAAACAATATTGTTATTGCTTCTTTTAAATCCTCCGATAAATTAAAGGGAAAGGCAGACCCGCTCAAAATATTTGCCAAGCAGTCCGTATTTAAAACGGAACTGTCATTATTTGATGAACTTGCAAGAGGTAGGCATAATCTCGGCAAGCATTATGCTGTCGAATTAGGGAAAAGATTGGGGCTTGAACTTGATGAAAAGTATATAGAAAATACGGAATTATTGCAAGCAATTGAAAAAATTGAAAATGAGATTACTTCATCTGACAAGTATTATTTATTAATCGATGACAAGGGATTATTGCTGTTATCACTAATTCCCTTGGCAGACCGTACTATACTTGAAGCTTTCACATCGCTCTCGAAAGCTATTGAAAGGCGCATTCGCAAAGAACTAATAGAAGGGAATATTGAAAGCGAACGTAAAATTATTCTTAAAAAATTAAATACACAAAAATCGCGTCTCGAAAAAAATATAGCTAATATCTCCACTGCCGAAAAGCAATTGGAAAGAGCCGGAGATTACAGGCATTGGGCGGAATTATTGCTACAACAGCCAAACCAGAAAATAAAACCGGGGAATAAAATATCATTGACCGATTGGGACGGTGAAAATATTGAATTCAAACTCAATCCGAAGAAAACTATCAACGAAAATGCACAAATGTATTTTGAGAAAGCAAAGAATACGGAAAGCAATTATAAAATCAGAAAAGAGATGCTTCCGTCATTACTTGAAAAAGTAGAAACAATAAAAAGAATTATTGATGAAATTGAAAAGACTGATACTGTGAAAAGAATAAAAAAAATAAAAGAAGAAAATGCGGCGATATTCGGCGAAGATAACCTCGGTAGTAAAGGCGGCGAAAGATTCCGAACATTTGATTTGGGCGAAGGATATATGCTATATGTTGGGAAGAATGCCGCAAACAATGACGAACTGACATTAAGGTTTGCCAAGCCCAATGATTTATGGTTTCATGCACGGGGTAGTTCCGGTTCGCACGCCGTGCTTAGAATGCACAAGGCAGAGAAACCACCGAAATATATATTAAAGAAAGCGGCATCAATTGCCGCTTACTATTCAGGTGCGAAGAATGCAAAATATGTTCCGGTTAGTTATACATTTAAGAAGTTTGTACACAAACCCAAAGGCGCAAATCCCGGTGCTGTTGTTATTAAGCGTGAAGACGTAATAATGGTCGAACCGAAACTGCCGGCTTCGGAATAAAGCCAATCAATAGTTCCAATACTCTCTATCAAGCGTTCTATATTGAATTGCCTCGCTGATATGCTCGGGTTTTATATCATTACATTTATCCAAGTCTGCAATAGTTCTGGCAACTTTCCTAATGCGCTCATATCCTCTTGCCGAAAAGTTTAGTTTGGTCATAGCCATTTTCAGAATGTTCTGAGAAGCATCGTCCAATTTGCAATACTTATTAATATCCTTGCTGTTCATATCGGCATTTTTGAAAATACCCGCTTCATTTTTAAATCGCTCGCTTTGCAACTGCCTTGCATTTAATACACGTTCGCGAACAATAGAAGAGGCTTCGCCTTTACGAGTAGAAGAAAGTTCCTGATAATTGACAGCAGGAACTTCAACGTGTATGTCAATACGGTCAAGCAGTGGTCCTGATATTTTTGAAAGATAGCGTTGTATGGCAGTCGGAGTACAAGTGCATTCTTTATGCGGATTGCCGAAATTGCCGCAGGGGCATGGATTCATTGAGCATACAAGCATAAAGTTTGACGGATACTCAATAGTCATTTTAGTTCGCGATATACAAATAATTTTATCTTCAATAGGCTGGCGAAGCACTTCAAGAACATTACGGGCAAACTCGGGCAATTCATCAAGAAACAGCACTCCGTGATGAGCCAATGATATTTCACCGGGTTTGATTTTGCTAACACCGCCACCAACAAGTGCGGCATCGGAAATAGTGTGATGCGGCGAACGAAAAGGACGCATAGTTACCAAAGCATCATTGGCGGATAGCAAACCGGATATGGAATGTATCTTTGTTGTTTCGAGTGATTCCTCAAGAGATAGAGGAGGCAATATTCCGGGAATTCTTTTAGCAAGCATAGTTTTACCCGAACCCGGAGGTCCGAGCATTAGCATATTATGACCGCCTGCCGCCGCAACTTCCAGCGCCCGTTTAACATTTTCCTGTCCTTTTACGTCTGACAGGTCGGGTAAATAATTCTTTTGTCCCGATTCAAACAGTTTGGCAATATCCACAGTACGTGGTTCAATATCCAGTGTCCCGGTAAGATATTCAAAAACTTGCGATAAGGACTTAGCAGGAATGACTTCCGTTCCGCCGGTTAGTGCGGCTTCGTCCGCATTGATTTCCGGTAAGATAATTCTTTTTATTCCTTGTTTTTTAGCTTCGAGCGCAATAGACAATACCCCGTGTATTGGACGAAGTTGTCCCTCCAAAGAAAGCTCGCCGAGAATATAGGTATCTTTTAGTTGAGCCTGAGGGATTAATTCGAGAGATGTCAGAATGCCGACAGCAATGGGTAAATCGAAAGCACTGCCCTCCTTTCTGACATCAGCCGGCGCAAGATTAATCGTATATCTTTTTGCCGGAAAAATAAATCCGGAATTCTTGATTGCCGCCATAACTCTTTCGCGAGATTCCCTGATTGCCGAATCGGGTAAGCCGACAATAAAAAAGTTAGGCATTGCATTATCAATATGTGTTTCTATCTCTACCTGAAAAGCGTCAATACCAAAAACCGAAGCTGACAATACTTGCGAATACATTAAATTTTTTCTTTCAGCAAATTATGGAAAAACAAAAGTAAATCATTTGAAGTAATAATTCCAACAAAATTTTTGTGCCAATCTATAACAGGGAGTACATCGACTTTCTTTTTTACCATTATTTCAAGTGCTTTATTTACGCTGTCTTCGGGGAAAACAAGCGGCAAATCAAGTAAGAGAATATTCCTGAAATCACTAATCAGTAGTTCGTCTGATTCGATGTCGCTTCTGTCAAAATCGTATAAACGCCTCAAACTATATTCCATAATTTTGCGCTCCGTAATCATTCCTACATATTTCCGAGCATGAATAACGGGAATATTCCTAATATTTTCCCTTTTCATCAGGTTTTCGGCTTTGCGTATTGTGTCATTATAATCCACCGAAAAAGTAGATTCTCGCATTACTTTTCGTATTTCAGTTCTATCGGGCATATTTGCTCCTTTTTCAATGTGGAAGAAAAAGAATTAATTAACATTGCTATATTGCATTTTAACAAAAATTACAACCAAATAAAAATAATTTTTTTTAGGTGGATAATATTAATATATTGTAATGCTTGGTATTTTATTTATCTAACAATCTATTGAACAAAATAAATTACGGTTGCCCAATGTTGCCAATCAGAAAAAAATCGCAGGGTGATGAAATCTTAATTGCCGCCCATCGCGGTTCCTCAGGAACTGCACCGGAGAATACGCTTGCCGCCTATCGCGATGCAATTGAATCGGAGGCGGATATTGTTGAAGCAGATGTGCAGATGACAGCAGATGGCAAAGTCGTTGTTTTTCATGATAAACATTTGAGCAGAACAACGGACAGTAAAGGCAAAATCGGTGATTTGAATTACGGACAGTTTAGAAATGCTGATGCCGGTTCTTGGTTCGCAGAGAAATATAGAGGAGAGCGTATCCCGCTGATTGCTGATGTAATCAATACAATCAAAGGACATTGCTATCTTAATATTGAAGTGAAGAATATTGAAGGAAATAATCTCGGCTATAATATTGAAAGAATTATTGAGATTATTTATGAAAACGAGTATCAGGATTATACCACTTTCTCATCATTTTACTATAATACTCTGCGGCAATTGAAAAAGAAATACCCGGAATTTCCGACAATGGCAATACGAATACCAAAGGACAGCCGTTCCGCTTCGCAGATTATCAGTGAAACATCTTGCGATGCTTTTATTGCCGCCCTTGATGAATTTAATCCGAAACTGCTCGCCGATATTATTGATAATAAAATATTTGCGGCTGTTTATACTGTAAATACAAAGGAAGAGTTCGACTATGCGATAACACTACCGATAAAATCGCTTGTTACGAATTTCCCGAAACGAATAAGACAATATCTGAATGAATATAGAAAGAATAAAACATTATGAACAACGAACTGCTTTACAAGCAAGTGAATGATATTATTGAGAAAGATATTAAACGCTATATTGAGGCGGACGGCGGGCGAATTCATTTGAAGAAAGTCGAGGACGGCGTGGTCTATGTGCAACTTGCCGGCGCTTGTGCGGGTTGCCCGGGTGCTACGATGACCCTTCGCTACGGTGTAGAACACGTATTGAAGTCGAAGCTGAAAGATGTAAAATCCGTTGAACTAATGAATTAATTCAATGAAGGACGTAGCCAAGGTTTTTTCTTAAGAAGATTTCGTACAGTTTGGCGTAATATTTTTTTATACTCAATAATTGTGTCTTCGCTCACAAATCCTGTTGCTTTATCCAGCACGGCAAGTTTGCCACCTTCCAATATCCTGCAAAAATATAAATCCAGAATAGCACCTTTCTTATCCCTTGTCAATAGACCTGTAATAAAATAATTAACGTCCATTTTGTATAGATTTTTTAATTCTGTACTTGTTGAAGTATTATAATTCTCAACAATCATTAGGTTAAAAAGAGCATATAATGAATCGCGTGTTTCTATGTCATAAATGGCAAAATCGGGCGAATCCTTAATTTCATCGAATATATTAATGACGGCATCATAGGAGGAAATTTCCTTATTTTGGAAAATCTCCCATAAATCCTGTTGCTTGTCATTTACATAATTAATACCGCCAATTACAAGTGTCGGAACGGCTTGGACTTTTAGTGAATCATCAACAACAAATAAAGAGGAGTCGCCGGAAGCAAGTGCAAAAGCCCGCATAGTAGCCGTAAGGAGTGCCGGGTCTGTCATCTGCTCACTATCGGTAAGTTTCCGGTATCTGATTGCGGCATATCCCACGCCATATTTTTTGCTATTTGTATCTTTTGCACCGATTGCACTAATATCAACACGTAGCATATTTGCTAATCTATTCACTCGGACAAATACAAAGAAATCGGCGTCTAATTTATTGGCAAGTGTCAGAGATGTTAATGTATCTTTGCTTTGTATTGACAATTGAAAAATAGAATCCAGAGCGGAAAACGGTACATATTGATACTTGCCGCGCGAGGCGGTGGCGGCAAAATTCAATGCCGCATCAAGTTTGAACGGTTTAATGTTTTTTGCATAAATACCGAATGCTGTTTTGGCAACAAAAAAGCGTTTAGGCTTTGCGTTCGATATGGCTGTCTGCGAAAAAGTCATTTGCGGCATTATTATAAACAATGCAATAATTGACATCAGAGTATATTTTGTCCGTGTATTCATTTTTTATTTTGAAATCAATGTAAAAATATATTGACGAATTTATTACGTTTCAAGTTGTAAACTTTTCTTATTACTCGGAATTATAGTAATTTCTTATCATTGATATTGTGTGAATAATCTAAAATTACGGGAAATTTTGTTCTCCCTGAAATAGCAATAGAAAGAAATGAATAACGTTTTGTAAAATCCATATAAGTCAAATATTATTAATATGCTTATTGAATAATATAGACATAATGTAGAGAATAAATATAGTAAAATTATAATGCCAAAAAAAACTAAAAAGAAAATAAACGGGAAACAATCGATTGTCAAATTTAGATTTCAAGACAAGGAGCGAGAACTTGAACTTTATTCAAAATTTGAGACTGACGGTTTTGATAATAAGACAATTATTGATTGGTATAGACTAAATCATCTCGGAAGGAAACTTGACGATAAAGCCGCTCTATATTTGAAGATGGCTAAGGGCTGGTCTTTTCACGCATCTTTTGCCGGGCATGACGGCATTCAGCTTGCACTCGGTAGGATATTCAGAGAGGGAAAGGATTATCTTTTCTCCTATTATAGGGATATGATGACCGTTTTATCTGCCGGCATTACGCCCGAAGAAATAATATTAAACGGTTTGGGAAAGGATAATGATTTGGCTGGTGGTGGGCGCCATATGAGTAATCACTTTGCAAAACCTGCAAGCGGCATTCAGAATGTTTCTTCTTGCACGGGAAACCATTCATTGCATGCCGTTGGGCTTGCCCGTGCAATCAAGAAATATAAAAGCGATGAAATAGCATATTATTCAAGTGGTGAATCCGCCACTGCGGAGGGCTTTTTTTTCGAGGCGGTAAATGCCGCAAATATGGAAAAATTGCCCGTCATTTTTGTTGTGCAGAATAACAAATACGGTATATCCGTACCGTTACGAGATGTAGCCGGTAGTGAAGTTATTTCGGATATTTTCACCGGATTTGCCAATATGAAAATAATTAATTGTGATGGGCGAGACCCATTTGATTCTTGGCGTGCTTTGAGTGAAGCAAAGGAATATGTTCTAGCCGGAAAAGGTCCTGCATTTATTCATGCAGACTGCGACCGTATTGGTTCGCATTCAAACTCCGATAGACATGAGTTGTACCGCTCCGAAGAAGAATTAGAGCGAGTAAAACGGCGAGACCCATTACTGCAATTCAGGTATATGCTGATTAATAGGAATATTTTATCACTTGAAGATGTACAGGAACTCGAAAAGGAAAATGTGGAAATTATGTTTGCGGCGGCAGATAAGGCGGAAGCGGCTCCGCATGCAAAGGGCTATAAATGGAATGAGTTTGTTATTCCTGATGCTAAATATAATATTGAAGACAAAAGTGAAGTTTATATATCTTCCGATGCTCCGGTTATCACATTTAGGGAAGCAATTAATAAAACTTTGAAAGAGGAATTTAGGTCAAATCCCGATACTTATATGTGGGGACAGGATATAGGTAAGGGTGGAGTGTTCAACGTGGTAAAAGGTATGCCCGAGGAATTTGGTAAAGAGCGGGTATTCAATGCGCCGATTGCCGAAGACAGTATTGTAGGCACGGCAAACGGTTTTTCTCGTTTTCGCAAAGACATTCGTGTTGTGATTGAGGGTGCCGAGTTTGCCGATTATTTTTGGCCTGCTATGGAGCAACTTGTCGAATGTTCGCACGAGTATTGGCGAACGCGCGGTGAATTTACGCCAAATATCGTTATACGTCTGGCAAGCGGCGGTTACATACAGGGCGGGCTGTATCATTCGCAAAATCTCGAAGGTACATTTACAACACTTCCCGGTTTGCGTATTGTTAATCCGGCATTTGCCGATGATGCCGTGGGACTACTCCGCAATGCCATACGTTCCGAGGGACCAACACTATTTCTCGAACCTAAATTTTTATATAATTTCAAAAGAGCATCATCACCCACACCACCGGACGATTTTGTTATTCCATTTGGCAAAGCAAAAGTAAGGCGTAAGGGTAGTGATTTGACAGTTGTTACTTATGGTACTGCTGTTCATCTCGCTATGATTGCTGCCGAAGATTTAGCAAAAAAGGGTATAAGTATTGAAGTTATTGACCTTCGTTCGCTTGCACCATGGGATAGGGAAACCGTTTTTGAGTCTGTCAGGAAAACCAACAGGGTTGTTATTGCTCACGAGGATAAAGTTCGGGGTGGTTTCGGTGGTGAAATTTCCGCTGAAATTACCGCCAATCTATTTAATGAACTTGATGCACCTATATTGCGTGTCGGCTCAAAAAATGTACCTGTTGGCTTTGCAAAGGATTATGAAACACATATCTTACCAAATTCGAGTGATATTGAGGAAGCAATAGAAAAAACATTAAAATATTGATTTAATAGCAATTAGAT